>JBKOZA010000054.1:0-5288 GCA_046725675.1 Candidatus Methylomirabilota bacterium | reverse complement strand
GGGTTGTTGGACCCCAGCGTCTTGGTCAGGATGTCCTGCACGCCGGCGGCCTCCAGCACGGGACGCACCGCCCCGCCCGCGATCACGCCCGTCCCCGGCACCGCCGGCTTGAGGAACACGCGGCCGGCGCCGAAGTGGCCGGTGATCTCGCAGGGGATCGTGGTCTCCTTGAGGGGCACGAAGATGAGATCCTTCTTGGCGTGCTCGACGGCCTTGCGGATGGCCTCGGGCACCTCGTGCGCCTTGCCCAGGCCCACGCCGACGTGACCGCGTCCATCGCCCACGACGACCAGCGCCGTGAACGAGAACCGCCGTCCACCTTTCACGACCTTGGCCACCCGGTTGATGGACACCACCCGGTCATTCAACTCCAGCACGCTGGGATCGATCTTCGCTTCCGCCACTCAGTCTCTCCTGCCCCTAACCATCATCCGTGCAGTCCCTTCATTTCCGACAAGTCTTAGCGAGCCTCTCGGGCCCATCACCGCGCGCGGAGGGCCGATCAAAATGGCCCAGATGCTAGGCGCCGCCGAGTTCCCGACCGAGGCGTATGCCGCATACGCCGCAGGGAGAGGAACGAGGCGGCAACGACGCAGATGGGCCATTTTCATCGGCCCGTTTAGAACACGAGCCCGCCGGCCCGCGCCGCGTCCGCGAGCGCCTTGACCCGCCCGTGATACATGTACCCCCCCCGGTCGAACACCACGCGCTCGATGCCCGCCGTCTTGGCCCGCCCGGCCAGCACCTCGCCCACCGCCTTGGCGGCCGCGACGTTGCCGCCGCGCGGCTGGCCGGTCCGGAACTCCTTGCTGCGGCTGTCGGCGGCGGCCAGCGTCCGGCCCGTCTCGTCGTCGACGACCTGCGCGTAGATGTGATTGAGGCTGCGGAACACGACGAGGCGCGGCCGCCCCGCTGTACCGCGAACCCACCGGCGCAGGCGATGGTGCCGCTTGTCGCGGGGAGCCCGTCGGTTCTTGATGATCATTTCGCGCCGGCCTTCTTGCCGACCTTGCGCCGGACGACTTCGCCGACATAGCGGATGCCCTTGCCCTTGTAGGGGTCGGGCTCGCGCAGCGCGCGCAGCTTGGCCGCCGTCTGTCCGAGCAGCGCCTTGTCGGCGCCCCGCAGGGTGATCGCCGTCTGCTTGTCGATCTCGGCCGTGATGCCGTCGGGTAACGGGAACAGCACCGGGTGGGAATACCCGAGCGCGAGTTGGATGCTCTTGCCCTGCATCTGGGCGCGGTAGCCGATACCCACGATCTCCAGCTTGCGCTCGAACCCGTCCTTGACGCCGGCCACCATGTTGGCGACCAGCGCTCGGGCGAGCCCGTGCAGCGCTCGCATGGGGCGATCGTCGCCGCTGCGGTCGATGACCACGGTGCCGTCGACCAGCCGTGGCGTCAGCCCGGCCGGGACCGGCTGGGCGAGCTTGCCCTTGGGCCCTTCGGCGCGGACGGTCAGGCCCTCCACCTGAACCTTGACCCCCGGGGGGATGCGAACCGGTTGCTTGCCGATGCGTGACATTCCGCTCTCCTACCACACGTAGGCGAGGACTTCGCCGCCCACCTTCTGCTTGCGAGCCTCGCGATCGGTGAACACGCCGCGCGAGGTCGACACCAGCGCCACGCCCATGCCGGCCAGGATCGAGGGAATCTTGTCGTGGCCGACGTACACGCGGCGACCGGGGGTCGAGATCCGCACCAGTCCCGAGATCATCTTCTCGTTGCCGGGCCCGTACTTGAGATAGACGCGCAGGGTGCCCTGGCGGCGGTCCTCGAGCACGCGGAAATTCTTGATGAACCCCTCGTCCTTGAGCAGCTCGGCGATACGCACCTTGAGCCGGGAGGCCGGGATGTCGACCTTCTCGTGCTCGGCGTTGCTGGCGTTGCGGATGCGGGTGAGCAGGTCGGCGATCGGGTCGCTTCGCATGACTACCAGCTCGCCTTCACGATGCCGGGGATCTCACCCTTCAGCGCCAGCTCCCGGAAGCACAGGCGGCACATCTGGAACTTCCGGATGTAGCCACGGGGGCGGCCGCACAACCGGCACCGACGGTAACGCCGGGTCGAGAACTTCGGGGTGGCCAGCGATTTCATGATCAGCGCGGTCTTGGCCATGAGCGTCGTTACTCCCTGAACGGCATGCCGAGGTGCGTGAGGAGGGTCCGCGCCTCCTCGTCCGTCCGCGCCGTGGTCACGATGTTGATGTCCATGCCCCGGACCTTGTCGACCTTGTCGTAGACGATCTCCGGGAAGATCAGCTGCTCGCGCAACCCCAGGGCGTAGTTACCGCGGCCGTCGAAGCCCTTGGGCGGTACGCCCTTGAAGTCGCGCACGCGGGGCAGGGCGATGTTCAGGAGCCGGTCCAGGAACTCGTACATCCGGGCGCCCCGCAGCGTCACCTTGGCCCCGATCGGTACGCCCTCGCGCAGCTTGAAGTTGGCGATCGATTTCTTGGCCTTGGTGACGATCGGCTTCTGTCCCGTGATCGTCTGGAGATCAGCGGTGGCGAAGTCGAGCACCTTGGCGTTCTCCCGACCCTCGCCCACGCCCATGTTGATGACGACCTTGTCCAGGCGCGGCACCTGCCACACGTTGCCGTAGCCGCGCTCCTTCATGAGCGACGGGACCACGGCGCGGGCGAAGTGCTCCTTCAGCCGCGGCGGTACCTCGCCGGTGCCCTTGGGCCGCGTCTTGGCGGCCGCCGGCTCCGGGGCTCCCTTGTCGCCCCGGCGTGGCTGCTGTGCTGGCCGGGCCGGCGCCTTGCCGGCCGGCGCCTTCGGTGCGGGACCTCCGCCTGGCTTGGCCATTGTCGCTAACCCTTGTCGATCGGCTCGCCGCAGCGCTTGCAGGTGCGGACCTTGCGCCCGTCGCCGAGCACCTTCACGCCGGTCCGGGCCGGCTTGTCGCAGCGGCTGCAGATCGGCAGCACGTTGGACAGCGCCAGCGGCCCCTCCCGCTCGATGATGCCGCCCTGCCGCAGCTTCTGGGTCGGCCGCTGGTGCTTCTTGACCATGTTGACGTGCTCGACCACCACGCGCCCCTTGTCGGTGAGCACGCGCAGCACCTTGCCGCGCTTGCCGCGCTCGCGCCCGGTGATGACCCCGACCACATCGCCTCGTCGAACGTGAATCGCCTGCATCAGAGGACCTCGGGTGCCAGCGAGATGATCTTCGTGAATTGACGCTCCCGCAGTTCCCGGGCGACCGGCCCGAAGATGCGGGTGCCTACCGGGTTCTCGTCCGGCTTGATGAGCACGACGGCGTTGCGATCGAAGCGGATGTAGGAGCCGTCGCGGCGCCGGACTTCCTTGACAGTTCGCACGACCACCGCCCGCGCGACCTCGCCCTTCTTCACGGTGCCGTCGGGCGCCGCCTCCTTGACCGCCACCATCACGGTGTCGCCGACGGAGGCATAGCGCTTGTTGGCGCCGCCCATCACCCGGATGCACTGGACCCGCTTGGCCCCCGAGTTGTCGGCGACGTCGAGCATGGAGCGCGGCTGGATCATGCTTGGGCCACCCGGCTCAGCACCTGACGGATGCGCCAGCGCTTCTGCTTGGACAGGGGCCGCGTTTCCTCGATGAGCACGCGGTCGCCGACGTGGCTGGTATTGTCCTCGTCGTGCGCCTTCAGATTCTTGGACATGCGGATGACCCGCTGGTAGCGCGGATGGCGGTAGACCCGCTCGATCCGCACGACCCGTGTCTTCTGCATGGCGTCGCTCACCACGACGCCCTCTCGTGTCTTGCGCTCGCCCACGCGCCTATCCCTTCGCTTTCTTCGCCCGGGCCGACTTCGCCTTCGTCTTCGCGGCCGTCTTGGCCTTGGCCGGCGCCTTGGCGCGACGGCGCGGCGCCTTGGCCGGTCTGGCCGGCGCCGGCGTCGGGGCCACCGCCGCTGCCACCGCGGCCGGCACGCCCCCGCGCTCGCGGATGATGGTGTAGGCGCGGGCCAGATCGCGTCGCGCCTCCCGGACCCGCGAGGGGTTCTTGGCTACGCCCATGGAGAGCTGAAACCGGAGGTTGAAGACCTCCTCGGACAGCTCCCGGACCTTCTGCGCCACCTCGTCGTCCGAGAAGTCGCGCCACTTGGCCGCTTTCATAGGCTCCGGGTCCGCGTGACGAACTTGGTCGTGATGCCCATCTTGTTGGCGGCGGTCCGGAATGCCTCCCGGGCCGCGTCCTCGGGCACGCCTTCCATCTCGTAGAGGATGCGGCCGGGCTTTACCACGGCCACCCACTCTTCGGGATTGCCCTTTCCCTTGCCCATCCGGGTCTCGGCGGGCTTCTTGGTCACGGGTTTGTCGGGGAAGACGCGGATCCACACCTTGCCGCCCCGCTTGAGGCTGCGGGTGAGGGCCACCCGGGCCGCCTCGATCTGCCGGTTGGTCACCCACCCCGGCTCCAGCGCCTTCAGCCCGTACTCGCCGAACGCCAGCGACGAGCCGCGCTGCGCCTTGCCGCGCATGTTGCCGCGCTGGGCCTTGCGGTACTTGACGCGCTTGGGCATCAGCATGCGTCGTCTCTCACGCCTCCGCCGGCGCCGCCCGCAGCACCTCGCCCTTGAAGATCCAGACCTTCACGCCGATGGTCCCGTACGTCGTGTGGGCCGTGGCCAGGCCGTAATCGATGTCGGCCCGGATGGTGTGAAGCGGCACCCGGCCGTCGCGGTACCACTCGCGGCGCGCGATCTCGCCGCCGCCCAGCCGGCCCGCGCACGCGATGCGGATGCCGTCGGCGCCGAGCCGGAGCGCGGAGGTGACGGCCTTCTTCATGGCCCGCCGGAACGCCACCCGCTTCTGCAGCTGGAGGGCGACGTTCTCGGACACGAGCTGGGCGTCGAGCTCGGGGTGGATGACCTCCTCGATGTTGAGGTAGATCTCCTTGCCGGTCCGCAGCTGCAGCTCGTTCTTGAGCTTCTCCACCTCGGAGCCCTTGCGGCCGATGATGATGCCCGGTCGCGCCGTGAAGATCGTGATCCGCGCGCGGTTGGCCGAGCGCTCGATGTCGATCCGCGCGATCCCCGCGTGGTAGAGCTGGTCCTTGATGAAACGCCGGATCTTCACGTCTTCGTGCAGCAGGTCGGCGTAGCTCTTCGTGGCGAACCAGCGTGAGGACCACGTCCGCGTGGAGCCGAGACGGAAGCCGATCGGATGTGTCTTCTGGCCCATCGCCTATGTCTTCTCCTTGGGCTTCGCCCGGCCCCGGCCGGTGACCCGCCTCGCGAGGGACGGCCGCCGAGGGGCCGCCGGGGCCGCGGCGGCCGGCACCGGAACCGGGGCCGGGCG
>JBKOZA010000053.1:0-6308 GCA_046725675.1 Candidatus Methylomirabilota bacterium | reverse complement strand
CGGCGGCGGTTGCGGGCCAGCGCCTGCCGCAGCCGCGAGGTCGGAGTCAGGGTCAGCAGCTGGGCGCGCTGCAGCTTGCGCATGAGCGTGGGAATGATGTCGAAGTCGAAGGCGCCGTAGCGCAGCACGTAGGCGGTGGCGATCTCCTGCAGGGAGGTCTGACCGTCCATCCGTTGCCAGAGGAACCTCTCGGGCTCGGTCAGCAGCAGGAAACGATCGGTGGCGGTGTTCTTGAGGATGAAGCTGGGCTGCCCGGCCACCCGGGAGGGCATCTCGGCCAGTTCCCAGGACTCGGCGGCCACGCGCTGCGGTCGCGATTGCACGAACGCCGTGGCGCTGGCCACCTGGTGGACGTCGAAACCGTCGTCGCCGTCGCGACGGACGAGCAGCTCCAGCTTGGCGCGGCGCGGCGTCGGCGACATCTGCGTGTCGGTCATCGGGCGTCCATGTCGAGCCCGGTGGCCTCCAGCCCCCAGCGCGTCACCTCGGCCACCAGGTCGCCGGACTGTCGCAGCCGTTCTATGAAGACCTGCACGAGGGCGTAGAAGAACGCCGCCGCCGCCCGCGGGCTGATATCGGTGAGACGACTCAGGGCCTCGCGGTCGAGGGCCAGCAGCGTGACGTCGGAGTCGGCCTGCACCGTGGCCGAGCGCGGCGAGCGGTCGAACAGGCTCATCTCGCCGAAGAAGTCGCCGGCTCCCATGCGCGCGAGCACCTGCTCGACGCGCTCCTTGACGGGCTTGGAGATGACGATGGAGCCGCGCACGACGACGAACATCTCCTCGCCCATCTCCCCCTCGTGGAAGAGAACCTGACCGCGCCTGAGGGAGCGCTCGCGCAGGCTCAGACCCAGGGCGGTGAGCTCGGGCGTCTCGATGTCCTTGAACAGCCTCACCTCCCGCAGGAAGGCGAGCGTGTCGGACGGGCTGGTCACCGGCGTGTCCGCCGGTCTAGGTGGCCACGCGGCGGATGAGAGCGGTCCGGAACTCCTGGGCGCGCTCCGCCACGGGCGTCTTGCCCAGACGGGCCAGGGCGCCGAGGACCGTGCGTCGCTCGTCGTCGTTCAGCTCGTACTGGGCCAGGACGGCCTCCGGCGAGCGCTGCAGGTCCGCGAGGAAGTCGGGGTCGATCATGACCCTGCCGATGAGCTCCACGAGATGCTGCGCCATGGCGCAGCTGATGATACCAAACGGCATTCGACCGAGAAAGGGCTAGCCGGGGCGCCACGACGGCAGTGCACGGCCCGGTTGGCCGTCAAGTCTTGCCGTCACCGGGCGACTGGAAGCAGTCGAGCCACAGCTCGGCCGGACTCTTGAGCCCCGCGAAGTTGCCGTCCGGCAGTCCCCGGGACTGCCGGGCGCGGTCCAGGGCCCGGCGCGCCTCCTCGTATGCCGAGGTGAGCGCGGGCGTCACGCCGGTGCGGCAGACGTCCCGGGCGGTATCGTAATAGCGTGAAAGCTCGGCCTGGAACGCCTCGGTCGGGCCTGCCACCAGGCCCAGCGCGCCGCCCACGAGTACGGTGCGAAGCCACCTCCGCGGTCGTGCCATCATGTCGGTCCCCGGGCGTGCAGCGTGGAATCCATCGCCCCGATTCCCCCGTTGTAACAGACAGGGTGCGCCAGGAGCCACGGCGCGGCCCGAGGAGGCCTGTGATGCGCCGCATGTGGACCGCCGTTCTGGCCCCGATGCTCCTGGCCTCAACCGCCGTGGCCGGGCCCAACTACGTTTCCCAGACGCTCGAGTACTACTTCCGCCTGGAGTGGGAGGTGGTCCCGTCCGCCCGGGGGCCGGTGCTCGAGGGCTACGTCTACAACAAGTCCGGCATGGCAGCCGACCGCATGCAGCTGCGGGTCGACGAGCTCGACGCGGCCGGCAAGGTCATCGCCTCCAAGACCACATGGGTGCTCGGCACCGTCCCGCCCAACAACCGCGCGTGGTTCGAGGCGCGCGTGCCTCAGGCCGCCAAGTATCAGGTGGAGATCGTCGGGTTCGACTGGATCGGGCGCGGCGGCGGTGGCATGTGAGCACACCGTGCTTTGACACGACCCCCTCCGCCGACCTAGAGTACGAGCAGTGGTCCACAGGGGGCCGTGCATGGTCAATCGCCATAGCCTCGTCGGTGCCGCGCTGCTGCTCGCCTGCGTGATGATCGCGCCGCCCGTCGAGGCGCAGACCGTCGTCGGGCCGGCGTACGTCACGCGCGTGGTCGACGGCGACACGCTGTACGTGGAGCTGGGCGGGCGGCTCGAGGTCGTGCGGTACCTCGGCATCAACACCCCCCGCGTCGAGCATCCGCTCTACGGGACCCGGCCCTACGCGCTGCTCGCCCGTGAGGCCAACCGCCGGCTGGTCGAGGGCAAGTGGGTGAATCTCGTGTTCGAGGGCACCGTGCGCGACCGTTACGACCGGCTCCTCGCGTACGTGTGGGTGCGCGACCTCTTCGTCAATGCCGCGCTCCTGCATCGCGGCTACGCCGAGACGGCCTCGGCCTCGACGGCCGGCTACGGCGCCTACTTCCGCGAGCTCGAGGAGGGAGCCTCGCGCGACGGGCGGGGCCTCTGGGGCGACGGCACCACGCGGCTGTATCACCGGCCGCGGCCCACCGAGCAAGTCGCGGACGAGCAGGACGAGACCGCCGGCACGACCTCGGGCGGGCGCGTGTTCTCGGCGCCGATGCCGTTCCTTCCGCCCTCGGCCACCACGTCGTCGTTCGCGCCGTCGTCGGCGCCCTCCGTCGGCCCGCCGGCCAGCTCGGCGCCGCGCCGGAGCGTCGGCTCGTCGCCGTCCTACGCCGTGCCCTCCGCGCCGATGCGGTCGAGGTAGCGAGGCTAGCGCTTGAGCAGGTAGGGCACGTCGGCCACCACGGTGTTGGGGCGGAACAAGAGCGCACCCTTCACCAGCAGGGCGGTCTGGTTGTGCAGCACGTGCTGCCACCAGTGGCGGGGCAGGAACTCCGGGAGCACGATCGTCACCATCTGGTCCTCGCCGCGCGCGTGGATGTGGTCGATGTAGTCCAGGAGTGGGCGCAGGAGCGAGCGGTAGGGCGACGTCAGGACCACGAGCGGTACCCCGAACCCCCATGTGCGCCACTTCTCCTCGACCCGCGCCGTGCGGGCGGGGTCGGTCTCGATGAAGACGCCGCGCACCGCCGCCGTCGGCGCCAGCGTCTTGGCGTACTGCACAGCGCGAACGACGCCGCGGTGGACGTCGCCGATGAGGACCAGGACGGTGTGCTGGAACTCGGGCGGGGGCATGAAGCCTTCCAGCGACAGCTCGACCGCGACCTCCTCGTAGTGCCGGTGCATGACCAGGAAGATCGCGACCAGGATCGGGACGACGAGCACGACGATCCACGCGCCCTCGACGAACTTGGTGACGGCCAGCGTGAGCAGCACCACGCCGGTGACCGCAGCGCCGATGCCGTTCACCCACACTCGCCACTGCCAGCCGGCGTCGCGCAGGCGGAGCCACCGGCGGACCATGCCCGTCTGCGACAGCGTGAACGACATGAAGACGCCGACCGCGTACAGCGGCAGCAGCGCGTGAGTGTCGCCGCCGAAGACGACGATCAGGAGGACGGCGAAGCCGCTCAGGACGAGGATCCCGTTGGAGAACACCAGGCGGTCACCCTGGTTCGCGAACTGCCGCGGCACGAATCGGTCTCGGGCCAGGATGGAGGACAGCCGCGGGAAGTCGGCGTACGAGGTGTTGGCGGCCAGCACCAGGATGAGCAGGGTGGCGGTTTGCACGGCGTAATACGGGACGCCGTCTCCGAACACCCGATGGGCGATCTTCGACACGACGGTCTCGTCGCCGCCGGCGACGATGCCGAAGTCGTACGCCAGGTAGGTGATGCCCAGGAACATCGTGATCGAGATGACGCCGAGCCACGTCATGACGGTCTGCGCGTTGCGCCCCTCGGGCGGCTTGAGCGCTTGCACGCCGTTGGAGACGGCCTCCACGCCGGTGAGGGCGGTGCAACCCGCGGCGTAGCTGCGGAGCAGGAGGAACAGGCTGAGGCCTTCCAGCCCGGGCGGATGGGGCTCGTAGGGGGCTTCCGGGAGCCAGTGAAAGATGGCGCCCACGAGCCCGTACCCCACCATGACGAGGATGCTGACGACGAAGAAGTACGTGGGCGCGGCGAACAGGCGCCCCGATTCTCGCACCCCGCGCAGGTTGCCGAGCGCGATGCCAGCAACCGCGAGAATGCTGAGCACGACGCGGTAGCGATGCAGAGCGGGCACCGCCGACGTCAGCGCCGCGATGCCGGCCACGACCGACACGGAGACCGTGAGCACGTAGTCGACCAGCAGCGCCGCCGCCGCCACGAGGGCTGGTAGCACACCGAGGTTGTCCTTCGCGACCAGGTAGGCGCCGCCGCCCTGGGGGTAGGCGGCCACCGTCTGCCGGTACGAGATGACGACGACCGCCAGCAGGGTGGCGATGCCGAGCGCGATCGGGATCGAGTAACTCAGCGCCGCGCTGCCGGCCAGGATGAGCACGAGCAGGATCTC
This sequence comes from Candidatus Methylomirabilota bacterium, assembly GCA_046725675.1. Classification (GTDB taxonomy): domain Bacteria; phylum Methylomirabilota; class Methylomirabilia; order Rokubacteriales; family CSP1-6; genus AR5. Next base: position 1,794 of record JBKOZA010000053.1, on the reverse strand, counting down.
TTCGGTCGCGTAGGCGACCGAAGACAGCGGGTCGGACGCGAAGACGGCCAGCGCCAGCGATTTGCCGAGCCGCTCGTGCCGTGCCTGGGCCAGAGGCATCGGGGGACCGACGAGCCAGCGCTTGAGCAAGGCGAGTCGCATGGCCTGTCATCGATGCTACGCCGATCCGCTCTCGTCGCCCGACCGTCCGCCGTATTTTTACGGGATTTTTACGCCGCCGGCCGCTCTCTTAACGGCGAGGACCGGACCGCCCGGCAGAGTATGTCCGCACATGTGTGATACCGCCTACCCCGAGCGACATCCGCGGAGTCGACCGTGCTGGGCCGGCTTGTACGCGAGCGCGCTACCTCAGCTCGCCACCCTGGCGATCGTGGAGGCGGCCGGCCCGTCGAATGCGGTCCGTGTGCTCGCGCGGTGCGTCCTCACCGTGGGCACGTTCGTCGCGATGGCGTGGTGGCTGCGCGTGAGCGGCGCAACCCTGGATCTGCAAGAGTGGTGCGACTGCGCCTCGCAAACGATCACCGTTCGCGTGATCGAATCACACCGGCCGATGCCGCTCCCGCGAGTCGAGCCGCCCGCGCCGGCGGACGACGAAGAACTGGCCCACGTCTGACGGGCCCCAGCGGTCGCCAAGACTCAGCGCCCGTCGAGGGCGAGGTTCAGCGTGAGGACGTTGACCCGTGGCTCGCCGAGGAACCCGAGCTGCCGGCTCTCCGTGTGCCGCTCGACGAGCTGGCGGACCGCGGACTCCTCGAGATTGCGCGCCCGGGCCACGCGTCCCACCTGGTACAGCGCGGCGGCCGGGCTGATGTGGGGATCCAGTCCGCTGCCGGAGGCGGTCACCAGGTCGACCGGGACCGGCGCCGTGTTGCCGGGGTCGGCGGCGCGCAGGGCCTCGATGCGGCCCTTGACGGCGTCGTAGAGCGCCGGGTTCGTCGGTCCCTGGTTCGAGCCCGACGAGGCGGCCGCGTTGTAAGGGAACGGCGAGGTCGCCGACGGGCGCCCCCAGAAGTATCGGGGATCATCGAACGGCTGGCCGATGAGCGACGAGCCGAGCACCTTGCCGTCGTGGACGATCAGGCTGCCGTTGGCCTGACGCGGGAACACGACCTGGGCGATGCCCGTCACCAGGGCCGGGTAGACCAGGCCGATGACGACCGAGAGCACGATCAGCAGCACGAGAGCGGGGCGGATGTGCGCGCTCATGGCGAGGACTCCCTCTACACCAGACCCAGAGCGACCAGGATCATGTCGACCAGCTTGATGCCCGGGAAGGGGATGATGATGCCGCCGATCCCGTAGATCCACACATGACGGCGCAGGACGGCGGCGGCGCCGATCGGCCGGTAGCGCACGCCCTTCAGGGCGAGCGGGATCAGCGCGATGATGATCAGCGCGTTGAAGATGACCGCGGACAGGATCGCGCTCTGCGGCGTGGCCAGATGCATGATGTTGAGCGCGTCCAGCACCGGATAGGTCGTGGCGAACGCGGCCGGGATGATCGCGAAGTACTTGGCGACGTCGTTGGCGATGCTGAAGGTGGTCAGCGCGCCGCGCGTCATCAGCATCTGCTTGCCGTTCTCGACGACCTCCAGCAGCTTGGTGGGGTTGGAGTCGAGATCGATCATGTTGCCGGCTTCCTTGGCGGCCTGCGTGCCGGAGTTCATGGCCACCGCCACGTCGGCCTGGGCCAGCGCCGGCGCGTCGTTGGTGCCGTCGCCGGTCATGGCCACCAGGCGTCCGGCGGCCTGGGTGTCACGGATCAGCTTCAGCTTGGCCTCCGGCGTCGCCTCC
>JBKOZA010000052.1:0-1681 GCA_046725675.1 Candidatus Methylomirabilota bacterium | reverse complement strand
GGACTGGCTGGTCGCGCTTCCCGACGACGCCGTCGCCGAGCTGGACGCCGCGGTCGAGCGGCTGCGCCGGGAGCCGCAGCCGGTGGAGGCGCTGGCGCCCGAGGGCTTCGAGCTCGCCAGCTGCGCGCGCGTCATGGCCACGGTCCGCCGCAAGCTCGGCGAGATCGGTCTGGCCGTCGTGGACCGCGTGCCCGTCGAGCGCTACAGCGCCTCCGAGAACCAGGCCATCGGCTGGCTGCTGGCAAGCATGCTGGGACCGCTCGTGGCCCAGTCGTGGCGCGGCACCCGGCTCTACGACGTCAAGGACACGGGCCAGCAGCTCGGCTACGGCGTCCGCCGCTCGGTGACCGACCTCGGTCAGCCGTTTCACACCGACGCGGGCTGGCTGTGGATGCCGCCCGCCTTCGTCGGCCTCTTCTGTCTGGAGTCCGCGCCCGCCGGGGGGCTGAGCCGGTTCGTCAGCCTGGTGACCGCCCACAACGAGATGGCCCGTCGTGCCCCCGAGCTGCTCGCGCGCTTGCATCGTCCGTTCGCGTGGGACCGTCAGGCCGAGCACCCCCCCGACGCCCCGCGGTTCTCCCGGCGCCCCGTGTACGAGTCCGCCGGGGGCACGCTGATGGCGCGCTATTACGAGGACTACATTCACAACGGTCAGCGGCTGGCCGGCGAGCCGCTGGACGACGTCGGGCGCGAGGCGCTGCTGGCCTTGCGCGGCATCGTGGACGATCCCGCCTACTGGGTCGAGTTCCGGATCGAGCGCGGTCAGCTGCAGTATCTCAACAACCGGGAGTTCGCGCACAGCCGGACGGCCTTCCAGGACGCGCCCGACGGCTCGCGGCGCCGCCACATGATCCGGCTGTGGAACCGCAGCGAAGGGACCGTCGATCTGGAAGGGCAGCCGTAGGACGATGAGTGGGCAGGCACAGCCGCGTCGGCGGGAGCTCGTGGTCAGCGGCCGCCGCGTGAAGACCGTCGACGTCCACGCGCACTGCGCGGTCCCGGAGGCGATGGCGCTGATGGGCCTCACGGTGTCGCCGTCGAGCCTGCTCCTGGCCCGGCCGGACGAGCGCCTGCGCGCCATGGACGCGCAGGGCATCGACGTCGAGGCGCTCAGCATCAACGCGTACTGGTACGGTGCCGAACGCGACGTCGCCCGTCAGCTCATTCGGATCCAGAACGAGCGGCTGGCCGAGTTCTGCGCGACGAACCCCGAGCGCTTCGTCGCCTTCGCCTCGGTGGCGCTGCAGCATCCCGATCTCGCCGCCGAGCAGCTGGAGGAGGGCCTGAAGACCTACGGGCTCCGCGGCGCCGCCATCGGAGGCAGCGTCAACGGCGAGGAGCTGGCCGACCCGAAGTTCCACCCGTTCTGGACCAAGGCCGAGCAGCTCGGCGCCCTGGTCTTCATCCATCCGCAGGCCACCGGGGCGCCGACCGAGCTGGCCAGCCGCCTCAAGGGCAACGGGGTGCTGACCAACACGATCGGCAACCCGCTGGAGACGACGATCGCACTCTCGCATCTGATCTTCGAAGGCACGCTCGATCGCTTCCCCCGGCTGAAGATCTGCGCCGCCCACGGCGGCGGCTACCTCCCCTCCTACGCCGCCCGCTCCGACGCGATCCTGACGACCTTCCCCGAGCAGTGCACCGGCACGCTGCGGAAGAAGCCGACGGAATATCTCCG
>JBKOZA010000051.1:0-6084 GCA_046725675.1 Candidatus Methylomirabilota bacterium | reverse complement strand
CGCGTACTCCGAGCAGGCCCGCGAGGGTCAGGACTTCTCGGTGGCGGTGTTCGACGCCGACGGGCAGATGGTCGCGCAGGGGCCGTACTCGCCCGGTCACATGGGCGCGATGTCGGCGGCCGTTCGCAACGCGCTGGCCGCACATCCGGTCGAGACGCTGCGGCCGGGCGACGCGATCCTCCTCAACGACCCGCTGCTCGGCTCCGGCCACTTCCCCGACTTCTTCATCACCCAGCCGGCCTTTCACGACGGCCGGCTGATCGGCTTCGTGGTCAACATCGTGCACCACACCGACGTGGGCGGCTCGCGGCCGGGCAGCCAGGGCGTCGAGGGCATCTTCGACTACTTCCAGGAAGGACTGCGCATCCCGCCCACCAAGGTCTGGACGGAGTACCAGGAGCAAGCGGGCGTCGTCGGCATCATCGCCGCCAACACGCGCACGCCCGACAAGGTGCTCGGCGATCTCAGAGCGCAACGCAGCGCGCTCCGTGTCGGCGAGCTGCGGCTGATCGAGCTCGCGCAGCGCTACGGGCACGACACCCTGGCGGCCGCGATGGGCGAGATCGTCGCCCGGAGCGAGGCCAGCGTCCGGGCGGCGATCGGCGCGATCCCCGACGGCGTTTACACCTTCGAGGACTTTCTCGACGACTACGGCCCCGGGACCGATCCGCTCCGGGTCGCGGTGACCGTGAGCGTGGCCGGCGACGGCGTCGTGATCGACTACGCGGGCTCGAGCCCGCAGACGCCGTCGGGCATGAACTCCTACATCAACTACACGCGCTCGTACTCCTACGCGGCGATCAAGTGCCTGACCGATCCGCGCGGCCCCATGAACGAAGGCGCGTTACGCCCGGTGACGGTGACCGCGCCCGAGGGCTCCTTCCTCAACCCGCGTCCGCCCGCCGGCGGCGGCCCTCGCGCGATCATCTGCTACCGGACGTTCGAGGCGGTGCTGGGGGCGCTGGCGCCGGCGGTCCCCGAGCGCGTCGCCGCCGCCGCCTCGCACTTCGCCAACCCCACATTCGGCGGCTGGGACCGCGCCCGCCGACGCCGGTTCGTCGCGTACGAGCTGGTGCTGTCGGGCACGGGCGCCCGGGCGACGAAGGACGGCTGCGAGGGCATGTCGTGGGCGTTCAACGCGTCCAACATCCCCGTCGAGGCCCAGGAGGCCACGCAGCCGATCGTCGTCGAGCACTTCGGCTTCATTGCGGACTCGGCCGGGGCAGGGAGCTTTCGCGGAGGCTGCGGCGTCCGCCGGGATCTGCGCGTCCTCGCCGACGAGGGCAAGCTGACGAACCTGTCCGAGCGGCAGCGCTTCGCGCCGTACGGCATCTTCGGCGGCGAGGCGGGGCGCCTGGCGCGGACCGTCATCAACCCGGGCCCGGACGAGACGCCGGTCCACGGCAAGCAGTCGCGCGAGCTCGCCTACGGCGACGTCGTCTCCTTCCAGCAATCCGGTGCCGGCGGCTACGGCGACCCGCTGGCCCGCGACCCGGCCCGCGTCCTCGACGACGTGCTGGACGAGTACGTCTCGATCGAGGCGGCCCGCGAGCAGTACGGCGTCGTGCTCACGGGCGCCGGTCTCGACCTGCGTGTCGACCAGCCGGCCACCCGCGAGCTCCGGCGGGTGCGGAGCTCGGTAGAAGCCGCGCCGGCACGGAGCTCCCGGTGATCGCTTTCACCGCCGAGCAGGAGACCTTCCGCCGGAGCGTCGCGCGCTTCGTCGACACCGAGGTCGTGCCCCAAGCCGAGGCCATCGACGAGCGGGGCGAGTTCCCACGCGAGCTGTTCAAGCGCGTCGGCGCCCAGGGCTGGCTCGGGCTGCGCTATCCGGAGGCCTACGGGGGCGCCGACGCCGACATGGTGACGTACTGCCTGTTCGCCGAGGAACTGGCGCGAGGCTCGCTGTCGCTGGCGGCGGCGGCTGCGATGCAGTCGCTGATGGGCACCTACTTCGTCTTCAAGCATGGCTCCGAGGCGCTGAAGGCGAAGTACCTGGTGCCGGCGCTGCGGGGCGACCTGGTCACCACCTTCGCGCTGACCGAGCCTAACGCGGGCTCGGACGTCGCCGGCATCACGACCCGGGCCGAGCGACGCGGCGACCGCTGGGTGCTGCGCGGGGCCAAGACGTGGGTCACGAGCGCGCCGGTGGCCGACCTGCTCACGGTGGCGGCCAAGACGTCGGCCGAGCGGGGGCTGAAGAACATCGCGCTGTTCCTGCTCGACCGCGCCACCATGCGCGGGATTGCGCTGGGCAAGGCCATCGACAAGATGGCGGTGCGCGGGTCGGTGACCGGCGAGATCCTGCTCGAGGACGTCGAGGTCCCGGACGAGCACCTGCTCGGCGGCGAGTCCGGGGGCGTCGACAAGATCGGGGCCATCCTGGCCGAGATCCGCATCATGACCGGAGCACTGTCGGTGGGACTGGCGCGGGCGGCCTACGACGCCGCCCTCGCCTACGCGCGCGAGCGGGTGGCGTTCGGCAAGCCGATCGCCGAGCATCAGGCCATCGGGTTCAAGCTGGCGGACATGCTCACCTCGCTGCAGGCCGCCGCGCTCGTGACCTACCAGGCCGCCGCCCGGCTCGACGCTGGGCGCCCGATCGCCCGCGAGGCCGCGATGGCCAAGCTGTTCGCCTCGGAGGCGGCGGTGCGGATCACCGACGAGGCGGCGCGGATCTTCGCCTCGTACGGCCTCGCCATGGAATATCCGGTCCAGCGCTATTTCCGCGACGCGCGCTTCCTGCTCCCGGGCGGCGGCACCTCCGAGATCCTGCGCCTGGTGATCGGGCGCGAGCTGGATTGGGACCGCGGCGCCGCCTTCGCATGAGACGCTTCGACGTCCTCACCTTCGACTGCTACGGTACGCTCATCGACTGGGAGCGTGGCATCGGCGACGCGTTCGACAGCGCCGCCCGCGCCGACCAGGTGTGGCTCGACCGCGCCGCGGTGCTCGCGGCCTATCACGAGATCGAGCCCGGACTGCAGGCCGAGCGCTACCGGTCGTATCGGGACGTCTTGGCCCTCACGGCCCGCGCGGTCGCCGACCGGCTCGGCTGGAAGCTCGCGCCTGGAGGCGAGGCGTTCCTGCCGGAGAGCCTGCCGTCGTGGCCGCCGTTTCCGGACACCAACGGGGCGTTGCGCAAGTTGAGCGAAGCCGGCTACCGGCTGGCGATCCTCTCGAACGTCGACGACGATCTGCTGGCCGGGACCCGACGCCACCTCGGCGTCGACTTCGACTTCGTCGTGACCGCGCAGCAGGTCGGCTCCTACAAGCCGGCGCCGACACACTTCGTGACGGCGCGCGGGCGCATCGGGAGCGGCCGCTGGCTGCACGTCGCCCAGAGCTACTTCCACGACATCCAGCCGGCACGTGCGCTCGGCATCCCGACGGCGTGGATCAACCGCAAGCGGCAGCGGCCCCTCGACGCGGCCGGCGCCGACCACGAGTTCCGCACGCTGGCCGAGGCCGCCGACTTCCTGACGGAGGCAACATGATGGCCGGACCAACGCCGCTGCTGGCCGCCGTGTATCGCGCCGACCGCGCCACCGTGGAGCGGTTGCTGGCCGGTGGCGCGACGCCCACGCTGTACGAGGCGGCCGCGCTGGGTGACGCCGCGCGCATCCGGACGCTGGCCCGGACCACCCCGGCCGCCGTCGCCGAGCGCAGCCCCGACGGGTGGCCGCCGCTGCACCTGGCCGCGTACTTCGGCCACGGCGACGCAGTGGACGCACTGCTGGAGGCGCGCGCGGACGTCCGCGCATACTCGACCAACGACGAGGGCAACACCGCGCTGCACGCGGCCCTGGCCGGCCGACGCGATCACCGGATCGTCAGCCGCCTGCTGGCGAGCGCGGCCGAAGTGAACGCCCGCGCGGCCGGGGGCTACACGCCGCTGCACATCGCCGCCTTCCACGACGACGTGGGGGTCGTCGAGACGCTCCTCGCCCACGGCGCCGCCGCCGACGCGCGAGAGGACCAGGGGCGGACGCCGCTGGCGATCGCCGAGGACCAGGGGCAGAAGCAGGTCGCGCGGCGGTTGAGGGGGGAGATGCCATGAGAAAGGTCGCCCTGGTCGGCGCGGGCGTCACGAAGTTCGGCGTCCGCAAGGCGAGCTACCGGGACCTGATCTGGGAAGCGGGCAAGGCGTGCTTCGACTCGGTTCCGGGCGTCAAGCCCCGGGACCTGGACGGCCTGGTCGTCGGCTCGGTCATGCCCGAGCGCACCGCGTTCCAGAGCCACATCGCCTCGCTGACTGCCGAGGCGCTGGGCATCAAGCCGAGCACGCTGAGCGCGCGTACCGAGCACATGTGCGCCTCCGGCACCGTGGGCATCCGCTACGCCTACGCGTTCATCGCCGCCGGCCTCGCCGACCTCGTCATGGTCCTGGGCGTGGAAAAGCTCAACCAGCCGACCGGCGACGAGGCCATCCTCAACATGGGCACCGGCGTCGACCGCGAGTGGGAGGCCGCGTTCGGGCTCACGGCGCCGCCGTGCTTCGCGCTGGCGGCCCAGCGCCACATGACCGAGTACGGCACCACCGAGGAGCAGCTGGCGCGGGTTGGCGTGAAGAACCACACGCACGCGTCGAAGAACCCCAACGCACACTTCACCAGGGGCGCCACCCTGGACCAGGTGCTCTGCTCGCGCATGATCGCCACCCCCCTGCGCCTGTTCATGTGCTCGCCGATCACCGACGGCGCCGCCGCCGTCGTGCTGGCCTCCGAGGACCGCGCCCGCGATCTGACCGATCGGCCGGTGTGGGTCCGCGGCACCGGCCAGGCGTTGGACGGCTTCCAGCTCACCTCCCTGCCCGAGGACTACGCTCACTGGCCGGCGCTCAAGCGCGCGGGCGAGGCGGCCTACCGCATGGCCGGTGTCGGTCCCGGCGACCTCGATCTCGCCGAGGTCCACGACTGCTTCGCGATCGCCGAGCTGATCGCCTACGAGGAGCTGGGCTTCTGCAAGAAAGGCGAGGCCGGCGCGTTCGTCGCGGCGGGTCGGAGCGACTACGGCGGCGACGTGGTCGTCAACCCCCGCGGCGGCCTGATCGGCTGCGGGCATCCGCTCGGGGCGACCGGCGTGGCCCAGGCGGCCGAGGTGTTCACCCAGCTGCGCGGCGAGGCCGGAGCGCGTCAGGTTGCCGGCGCCGCTGTCGGTCTCACCCACAACAACAGTGGGATGGGCGAGCACGTCGTGATGATCTACGGCGCGGAGCCGGCGTGAGCCGCGCGTCGCGCTACGCGAGGCGCCCGTGACCCGGGTCGCCGTCCTCGGCGCCGGGCGCATCGGACGCCAGATCGCGCTGGCCTTCGCGCTCGGCGGCTGCCGAGTGCGCCTGATCGACATGAAGGAGGGCCGCCCCGCCGGCGACGCCCAGCGCGTGCTGGCCGACGCCCACCGCGAGATCGCACGTGATCTGGGCCTCATGGTCGAGGAGGCGGTCGTCGGCGAGGCCGAGTCGGCCGCCACGCTGGCCCGCATCGAGACCCGGATCGGGCTGGACGGGCTCGGCGACTGTGACTTCGTGCAGGAGGCGCTGCCGGAGTCGGTGGCGCTCAAGCGGACGACGCTGGCCGGCCTGAGCGCCGGCCTTGCGCCCGAGGCGATCGTGGCGTCGGGCTCGTCGACGATCTCGCCCTCGCACCTGGCCGACGCCTTGAAAGGGCCCGAGCGTTTCCTCGTCGTGCACTGGCTGAACCCCGCGCACGTCATCCCGCTCGTGGACGTGGTGCCGGGCCCCCTCACGTCGGCCGCGACCGTCGAGCGGACGCTGGCGCTGCTGGAGCGACTCGGCAAGGTGCCGGTGAAGTGCAAGGACTCGCCGGGCTTCATCGGTCCGAGGCTGCAAGTCCTGCTGATGAACGAGGCCGTGCGGCTGGTCGAGGAGGGCGTGGCCACCCCGGAGGACATCGACCGCGCGTTCCGGGCCGGGATGGGCTTTCGCTACGCCTCGGTCGGGCTCTTCGAGTTCATCGACTGGGGCGGCGTCGACATCCTGTACCGGGCCAGCTGCTACCTCGCCGAGACGCTCGGCGACGACCGGTTCCGGCCCGCCAAGCTCGTGGAGGAGAAGATCGCGCG
>JBKOZA010000050.1:0-6183 GCA_046725675.1 Candidatus Methylomirabilota bacterium | reverse complement strand
ATGCCCTCCAGGACCCGGGTGGCGTGCGGCCGTCGATCGAGACGCTCCTGCACGGCTTCGTCGACACCTACGCGGTCGTGCACACCCACGCCGACGCGATCGTATCCCTGACCAACAACGACCGGGCCGCCGACGTGCTGGCCGGCGTCTACGGCAAGGACGTCCTGGCGCTCGACTACCGTCGCCCCGGCTTCAGGATCTCGCGCGAGGTCGCCGACGCCATCGCCGCCCATCCCGAGGCCCGCGCCCTGCTGCTGTCCAAGCACGGGACGATCACCTGGGGCGCGACCGTGCGCGAGGCCTACGAGGCCACGATCGAGCTGATCACCCGCGCCGAGGACGCGATCGCCGAGCGTCGGCGCGGCCGCCGGGCCTTCGGCGGAGTACGGGTGGCGGTGGTGGACTCGGCGGAGCGCCGGGCGCACGCGCTCGACCTCCTGCCCCGCCTGCGCGGGAGCCTCTCGCGGGAGCGCCGCGTGATCGTGAAGTACGACGACTCGCCGGCCGTGACGGAGTTCGTCTCCTCCGCGGAGGCGCCCGCCGCGAGTCAGGTGGGTCCGGCCACCCCCGACCACACGATCTACACCAAGCGCGTGCCGTGCTTCGTGCCGCTCGACGACGCGCGCGATCCGGCCGCCACCTGGGCCGCGCTCGAGCGCGCCCTGGACGCCTTCACGCGCGACTACACGGCCTACGTCGAGGCGCATCGGGGCCCCGGCGTCGAGCGGCTCGACCCGCGCCCGCGCGTGGTGCTGGTGCCCGGGCTCGGGATGTTCACGGCCGGGCGCGACGCGCGCACCGCCGGGATCGTGGAGGACATCTACCAACACACCATCGACGTCATCGGCAACGCATCGGCGTTCGGCCGCTACGTCTCGCTGTCGGCCAAGGATGCGTTCGACGTCGAGTACTGGCCGCTCGAGCTCTACAAGCTCACCCTGGCGCCACCGGACAAGGAGCTGGCCCGCCGGATCGCCCTGGTCACCGGCGGCGGCTCCGGCATCGGCCGCGCGGTCGCCCAGCGCCTGGCCGCCGAGGGTGCCCACGTGGCGATCGGTGATGTCGACGCCGACTCCGCGCGCCGCGTCGCCGACGAGGTGACGAAGGCGGTCGGCGCCGGCCGCGCGCTCGGCCTGGCAATGGACGTGACCAGCGAGGCGTCGGTGCGGGCGGCGTTCGAGCAGACGGTGCTCGCGTGGGGCGGCCTGGACGTCCTGGTCTCCAACGCCGGCATCGCCCACTCGGCGCCCGTGGACCGCATGGCGCTGTCCGACTGGGAGCGCTCGTTCGCGGTGAACGCGACCGGGCACTTCCTGGTCGCGCGCGAGGCGATGCGCGTGCTGATCCGACAGGGGATCGGCGGGGCGCTGGTGTTCGTGGCGACCAAGAACGTGATGTCGCCCGGCAAGGACTTCGCCGCGTACTCCGCGGCCAAGGCCGCCGAGGCCCAGCTCGGCAAGGTCCTGGCGCTCGAGGGTGCGGCCCACGGCATCCGCTCGAACATCGTGAATCCCGACGCGGTCTTCCAGGACTCCAAGCTGTGGTCCGAGGAGATCCGGCGCGAGCGGGCGGCCGCCCAGGGCATCACGGTCGAGCAGCTGGAGGACTTCTACCGCAAGCGCAACCTGCTCGGAGCCCGCATCCTGCCCGAGGACGTCGCCCAGGCGGTGTTGTTCCTGGCCGCTGACCGCTCGGCCAAGACGACCGGCTGCACGCTCACCGTCGACGGCGGCGTCAAGGACGCGTTTCCGCGGTGACGATGCGCTTCGGGGCCCAGCTCTCGCTCAAGCCGCCGGCCCAGCAGTTCGAGCTGGTGCAGCGCATCGAGGCGCTCGGCTTCGAGTCGGTGTGGACCGGCGACCACGTGTCGTTCCACGGCCCGATCCACGAGTCGCTGACGCTGCTGGCGACGTTCGTGCCGATCACGCGGCGGATCCGGCTGGGCACCGCGGTCTACCTGCTGGCCCTGCGGCCGCCCGCCATCGCGGCCAAGGCCGCCGCTTCTCTCGACGTGCTCTCGGGCGGCCGGCTCATCTTCGGCGTCGGCGTCGGGGGGGAGAATCCGAAGGAGTTCGAGCTGTGCGGGGTGCCGCACCGCGAGCGCGGCGCGCGCGTCACCGAGGGCATCGAGGTGATCCGCGCGCTCTGGCGGGACACGCCGGCCACGTTCCAGGGACGGTTCACGCGGTTCGAGAGCGTCTCGATCGACCCCAAGCCCGTGCAGCGGCCAGGGCCGCCGATCTGGATCGGCGGCCGCTCGGACGCCGCGCTCACGCGGGCGGGCCGCCAGGGCGACGGCTGGGTGTCCTACGTCGTCCAGCCCGAGCGCTACGCCCAGAGCGTCGACAAGATCCGGGCGGCGGCGCAGGCGGCCGGACGCTCGCTCGGAGAATTCGCGTTCGGCCATCTCGGGTTCATCACCGTCGGCCGCGACTGGGAGTCGGCCAAGGCGGTGTGGGCGCAGTCCCTGTCCCAACGCTACGCGCAGGATTTCGAGCCCCTCGCCCGCAAGTACGGCATCATCGGCACCCCCGAACAATGCGCGGAGCAGATCGCGCGCTTCGAGGCGGCCGGCTGCAACTACCTCATCGTCAACGCGATCGGCGACCCCAAGGACGAGCGCGACCAGATCGAGCGCATCGCCGCCGACGTCCTGCCCCTGCTGCGGCGCTGATCGATGCCGGCGAAGCCGGCCGCCTGCCGCGCCCGAGTGGCGGCGGTCCGCGCGCTGGCCCCCGACGTCCTCGAGGCCGACCTCGCGATGGTGGAGCCGCCCACCCTCGCCTTCGAGGCCGGGCAGTGGGTGTCGGTGCCGTTCGGTCCGAAACTCGTGCGCGCCTACTCGATCGCCTCGACGCCACGGACCGCCTCGCAGATCACGCTCTGCGCCGACGTCACTCCCGACGGTCTCGGCTCGCGCTGGTTCCGAAGCCTGGCGCCCGGCGCCGAGGTCGAGTTCAAGGGCCCACTCGGCGGGTTCGTGCTCGGGCGTGAGGAGACGCGGCGACCGCTGTTCGTGGCCGAGGAGATCGGCATCGTGCCGATCCGATCGATCATCGTCGATCTCGACGAGGCCGGATCGAGGCGGCCCGCCACGCTCGTGTACTGGGCGCGCGAGGCCGGCTGGCTCGTGTACGACGCCGAGTTCCGGGCGCTGGCCCGGCGGCGGGCCGAGTTCGCGTATCATCCGGTCGTGGCCGACGGAGCCGGCGAGCGCGCGATGCCGGCCACGCTGGTCGACCGGCTCGTCACCGACGTCGCCGGGTTGGTCACCTGCGTGGCGGGCGGCGGTGGCACGATCGCGGCCGTGCGCGAGGTGTTGATGGCCAAGGGGCTCGAGCGCAAGGCGATCAAGTGGGAAAAATTCTGGTGACGCCGGCGCCGATCCCGCCGGCGGGCGACGGCCGCGCCGCGGGCTGATGGCCGACCTCACCGGCGGCGAGCTCGTCGCGCGGGTGCTGAAGCAGGCCGGCGTCGGCCACGTCTTCACGCTGTGCGGCGGTCACATCCTGCCGATCTATGACGGCTGCGTGAAGGACGGCATCGCCGTGATCGACGTACGCCACGAGCAGGCGGCGGCCCACGCGGCCGACGCCTACGCGCGGCTCACCCGCAACGTCGGGGTGGCGATCGTCACCGCCGGACCCGGCGTGACCGACGCCGTGACCGGCGTGGCCAACGCGTACGCCGCCCGCAGCCCGCTGCTGCTCATCGGGGGCGCCGCCCCGCTGGGCTTGCGCGGCCTCGGTGCCCTGCAGGAGATGGAGCAGGTCGCCCTGCTGCGGCCGATCACCAAGGGCGCGTGGTCGGTCGTCGAGACGCGCCAGATCCCCGAGGTGCTCACGACCGCGATCCGCGTCGCGCTCTCGGGGCGACCGGGCCCGGTCTTCGTCGAGATCCCGATCGACCTGCTCCTCGCCACGATCGAGGATCGCCTCGCCCCGATCCCCACCGGCTACGTGCATCGCTCGCCGCCCGCCGGCGACGCGGTGGCCGTCGAGCGCGTGGCCCAGCTGCTGGGCGGCGCCGAACGCCCGGTGGTGGTGGCCGGCGCCGGCGTGTACTGGGACGACGCCGTGGGCGCGCTCGCGACGTTCGCCGAGGCCGCCGGCGCGCCGGTCTTCATGAACGGCGCCGGCCGCGGCTGTCTGCCGGCCGCGCATCCGCTGGCCTTCGCCCAGGCTCGCGGCTTCGCGCTCGGCCAGGCCGACGTCGTGCTCGTGCTCGGCGCTCCGCTCGACTTCCGCCTCGGCTACGGCCGCCCGCCCACCTTCGCCGAGGACGCTCGCGTGTGCATGGTGGACTGCGACCCTGCCGAGCTCGGCCGCAACCGTCCGCTCGCGGTCGGCATCGCTGGACACGTGGGCCAGGTGCTCGCGCAGCTCACGGAGGCGCTGCCGCGCGGCCTCGACGCCCGCGTCGCCGGCTGGCGCGACCGCGTCCGCGCCCGCGAGCACGAGTCGCGCGAGCGCCTGCACGCGCAGTGCGTGTCCGACGACGTCCCGATCTCGCACTACCGGTGGGCCGCCGAGATCGCCCGCCACGTCACCCCCGACACGATCGTGGTGGGCGACGGCGGTGACGTCGTCGGCTGCGCGGCCAAGATCGTCCGCCTCCAGCTCCCTGGCCAGTGGCTCGATCCGGGACCCTTCGGCTGCCTCGGGGTGGGTCCGCCGTTCGCGATCGCCGCCAAGCTCCTGCATCCGGACCGTCGCGTTCTCCTCATCGCCGGCGACGGCGCCTTCGGTCTGAACGGCATGGAGATGGAGACGGCGGTCCGCTTCCGTCTGCCGATGACCGTCATCATCGGCAACGACTCCGGCTGGGGGCAGATCCGCAACCCCCAGCTGTCGTTCTTCGGCGAGGAGCGCGCGGTGGCGACGTCGCTTCCCACGACCCGGTTCGACCGCCTGGTCGAATCCCTCGGCGGCCGCGGCGTCTTCGTGCGCGAACCGAAGGATATCGGCCCCGCCCTCGAGCGCGCGCTGGCCTCCGACGAGGTGTGGTGCATCAACGTCGTCCTGGACCCAGCCGCCTACCGCCGCACGGGCCAAGTCTCGATGGCCATCTGATGCATTCCCCGCGCGCGCGGCCGCGTGATCGGCGAAGGGCGGCGCTCTGAAGATCACGTTTCTGGCGCCGCACCTGCGGATCGCCGGTGGAGTGCGCGCGATCCTCACGTACGCGGATCGGCTGGCGGCCGGCGGGCACGAGATCACCCTCGTGGTGCCGGCGGGGGGTCGGGCGGCGGCGTGGTGGCGCAATGCACGGGGGCGCGCACCCGAGTGGGTGCCGGGCTTGCGGGCGCGCATCCGGTGGGTCGCGCGGTGGTCGGCCCCGGCGCTCCCCGAAGGGGACGCGATCGTCGCCACCGCGTGGCAGTCGGCGCCCCTCGTGGCCGCGGCGCCGGCCCGGTGCGGCGCGAGGTTCTACCTCGTGCAGCACTACGAGAGCCTGTACCACGGCGATCCGGCCGCCGTGGACGCGACGTACCGGCTGCCGCTGACGAAGATCGTGATCTCCACCTGGCTGCGCGACGTCATGCGCGAGCGCTTCGACAGCGACGCCGAGGTGCTGGTGACTCCCGTCGATCCCGCGCTGTTCCATCGCGTCGCCGTCGAGCCTCCCTCGTCGCGGCCGCGGGTGCTCATGCTGCACCACGAGTACGCCTGGAAGGGCGTCGCCGACGGTATGGCCGCGGTGATGCGCGTGAAGCCGGCGGTGCCCGGACTGCGACTGGTCGCCTTCGGGGTCAAGCGGCCGCGGCAGTCGCTCCCGTACGACGAGTTCCACGCCAACCCTCCCCAGCGCGCGCTGGCCGCCCTCTACAGCGGCTGTGACATCTACCTGTGCCCGTCGTGGGACGAGGGGCTCGGGATGCCCTCGATGGAGGCCATGGCGTGCGGGGCGGCGCTCGTCACCTACGACAACGGGGGTTGCCGCGACTATGCCCACGACGGCGACACCGCGCTGGTGGTGCCCCGGCGAGATGTCGAGGCGCTGGCGGCCGGTCTCGCGCGCCTCGTCACCGACCCCGTACTCCGGGCGCGCCTGGCCGCGGCCGGGGCGGCCCACGTCAGAACCGCATTCGACTGGCCGCGGGCGGTGGCTCGGCTGGAGGCTCTGCTGCAGGGTACTCGCGCTGGTGCTGATCGAGCTTGACGCTGAGGGCGTCGATCTCGC
>JBKOZA010000049.1:0-1819 GCA_046725675.1 Candidatus Methylomirabilota bacterium | reverse complement strand
CGCTGTCGGTAGCGGTGTCCGTGGAACGTGTGGACGCCGGTGGTGATGTAGCCGATGACGTTGATCAGGTCGGCGTAGCCGCCGAAGCTGCCGGCCACTCGCACGTCGGGGACGTCGGCTGCCGCCAGCAGCGCCGGCCCGGCCCCGAAGCTGAACCCGGCGATCCCGGCCGGATAGCCGCGCGCCGCCACGTCGCGGAGCACGGCGCCGAGATCCTCGATCTCTGTCCCCGTCAGCGCGAACTCCACGAGGCCCGGCACCTGGGGAACGACCACCACCTGGCCGCGCTGGCTGAGCAGCCGGGCGAGCCGGACGATCTCGGGGTGACGGCGTCCGGCCCGAGACAGGCCATGCACGACGACGAGCGCCGCGCGCGGGTGGGGAGGCCGGTAGAGGTCGGCGGAGATCCGACGGCCCGCGCTCAGGATCGCGATCTCCTCGCGTAGAGGCTCGGCCTGCAAGGGCGTGAGCCAGGCCTCCGTCGCCGGCAACGCCAGGGTCAGCGAGAGCAGAGCGGCCGCGCCGAATCGGATCAGGAGGGCCAGGACCGCCACCACCCCGGCGACACCGGCGCCCAGCCACACGCGCGCGCGTGTCGTCATCGCGGTCTCCTCTCTCCCGGACCCGCCGCCCGGGTCGGGGCCGGTCTCCGAGTGGAGTATAGTGACCGGGCGTCCTTCGAGAGGTGGAGGTCAGCGATGCCCACGACCACGGCCGAGGCCCCGGCGCGCGGCGTTCACCTGGTGGGCAGTGTCCCACTGGCCAGCGCCGAGACGGTGTTCCAGACCGTGGCTGCCGCGATCGGCGACCGACTGCGGCGCATTCCCGACGGCGAGACTGGACCACGCTCGGACTGGATCGTCTGGCAGCTGCCGGTCTTCACCTCGCAGACTCGACTGGACATCGTGCCGCCGGGCTCCGACAGCTGGCGACCGCTGCCCCGCGTGCGGCTCGAGGACGGCGCCCGGCCCGAGCACGTCCGCTTCGAAGCGCTCGGCTACGCCGACGCCGCGCTCGCTTCCTATCGCGCCTTCGCGCGGCTCAAGCGCGACGGCCGCGTGCCGGGCGCCTGCCGATTCCAGGTCTGCCTGCCGACGCCGCTGGCGCCGATCAGCGCGTTCGTCGTCCCCGAGCACCAGGCGCTCCTGGAGCCCGCCTACGAGGCGCGCCTGCTCGAGGAGCTGCGCGTGATCCTGGCCGAGGTGCCTCACGATCAGCTCGCCGTGCAGTGGGACACCAACTTCGAGTTCGGCATGCTGCAGGGCGTGTTCCCGGTGTGGTTCGACGACGTCAAAGGCGGCATCCTCGAGCGGCTGCTGCGCCTGTCGCGTCAGGTGCCGGTCGACGTCGAGCTGGGCTATCACTTCTGCTACGGCGAGATCCAGCACCGGCACGTCGAGCCGACGGACGCCGGCAAGCTGGTCGAGGTCGCTAACGCGCTCACCGCGAGCCTGAGCCGGCCGCTGAACTGGATCCACCTGCCGGTGCCGCGCGCGCGCACCGACGACGCCTACTACGCGCCGCTCGCTGACCTGCGGCTGCGGCCCGAGACCGAGCTGTATCTCGGCCTGCTGCACCGGACCGACGGGCTCGAAGGTTGCGTGCAGCGCATGCGGGCGACCCGGCGCGTCGTGTCCGACTTCGGCGTCGCCACCGCGTGCGGCTGGGGTCGCCGGGCGCCCTCGACGATCCCCGAGCTGCTGGAGCTGCATCGCGCCCTCAGCGCGCCCGTGCAGCAATCGGGCGGCCCGCACCCCGCGTTCGGGTGGTCGGCCGGCTTCGAGCGCGTCCCCGACGAGGACTGGACGCAGCAGCCCAT
>JBKOZA010000048.1:0-8484 GCA_046725675.1 Candidatus Methylomirabilota bacterium | reverse complement strand
GTGCGAGGGTTCTGGCGCAGCCGACGGGCGACCTCCCAGCCGCTCAGCCGCGGGAGCATGAGGTCGAGCAGGATCAGCGTGGGCGGCCGCTCGGCCGCGTCGCGGAGCGCCTGTTCGCCGTCGTCGCAGATGCGGGCCACGCCGCCCAGCACGTCCTCCACGACGAGCCGCATGAGTTCCTGCGTCTGCGCCTCGTCCTCCACGATCAGGACCTCGCGACCGTCCAGGAAGGGCTCGGGCGGGGTGGGCTCGGGCGGGCCGTTCACGTCGGTCAACGCGGGCTCCACGGCCACCGGCAGGGTGACCGTGAACCGGCTGCCGCGATTCTCGCCCTCGCTTTCGGCGCGGACCACGCCGCCGTGCAGCTCGACGAGCCGCCGGACGATCGCCAGGCCGAGGCCGGAGCCGCCGTGCCGCCGCTGCATCGGCGCCTCCACTTGATAGAAGGGGTCCCAGATGCGGACGAGCTCGTCCCGGGGGATGCCGACTCCCCGGTCCTCCACCGACACCCAGACCTGATCCCGCTGGCGTCCGGCCGCGACCCGGACCATCCCGCCCGTCGAGCTGAACTTCACGCCGTTGCCGACGAGGTTCACGAGGATCTGCTGCAGGCGCGAGGGATCGGCGTTCACCAGCGGCAAGTCGGCCGGAACGGCGTTGTCGATGCGAAGCTGCTTGGTCTGGGCCGCCACCGCGACCACCGCCGCGGCCTGGTCCACGATCTGCCTCACGCGGGTGGGCCGCGGGTGCAGCTCGACGCGACCGGCCTCCAGCCGGGAGACGTCGAGCAGGTCGTTGATGAGATCGCTGAGACGTTGCGCGCTGCGGAAGATCGCCTCCTGGTGCTCGAGCTGGCGCGGACTGAGCGGGCCGTGGACCTGCCGGGAGAGCAGCCGGCTGTAGCCGATGATCGCCGTGAGCGGCGTGCGCAGCTCGTGGCTCACCATCGCCAGGAACTCCGATTTGAGCTGGTCCAGGCGCCGCAGCTCTTCGTTCACCTGCGCCAGCGCGCGCGCCTCGCGGTCCTTCTGCGCGTACTCGGTTTCGTACTCGCGGACGAGGCCGGCGGTCTCGATGAAGACCTTGTAGCGGTCACGAAGGACCAGGAAGGTGAACGTCGCCGCCGCGCAGAGCCAGTCGGCCAGGATGCCGGTGGTGCCGGGGCTTTCGGGCAGCGGCCACGGCGGCGCCAGGACGCGGACGGCGGCCCGCAGGCCCATGGCCAGGAAGACGAGCGCGAAGACGACACCGAGCGGCTCGACGCGCTGCGACGCCCGATGCCGGATCGCGCGCACGATGAGGAAGGCGACCCCGAGGGCCGATCCCCCGAGGATCAGGTTTGCCAGCCGGTAGAGCAACTCAGGAAATGGGAGAGCCATCGGGCACTCGACGGACGATGTCTGGCCATCATACACAGGGATCTGGGCCGGCCAAGCCCGCAAAGAGGCCAGTGTGAAACGCTTTACCCAAGGGGGGCCGGGCCGGGCGGGCGGTCCTTACAACCGCCGTTGCCCGGCTGTCGCCGTTGACGACGAAAGACCGGCTGACGAGTTGGCCACGCAGCACTGAAGTCGGTTTGACGGACGTTTTTGTTTCCAGGGGTGAGCGGCACGGGGGTTGCTGCTGACGCCCGCGTGTTTCGGTCCCGGTCGGCCTGGGTGCGGGTGCTGCAGCTCTACGCGGTCGGCGATGACGGCGCCGAGCCGCCGGCCGGCCTCGTCGACTCCCCCCTCGATGGCGCCGTCCACGCCCGCTCCCGCTTCCGCAGCACCGACGACGACTCTCGCTTCGCGGTCTACTCGGTCCACAACGCCGCCGGGGTTGCGCGCCCGCCGGCCGGCCTCGGCGAGCACACCCTGGTCGCGGTCCGCGAGTTCCGCCGTGTCCCGCTCGACGCCTCGTCGCTCGCCCTGACAGTGTTCACGGCCTGGCCGGCGCGCGCGGTCCAGGTGGTGGCCGCGCTGGCCGAGTTCGTCGAGCACGCGGTAGTCGCCTATCAGCCCGGGTACGCGCTGGCGGCGCACTCGCTGGCGGCGCCGCACACCTCGCTGCTGCTCACCGCCGTGCAGGACGCCATGGCGCTGGGCGCCGCTGCCTCGGCGGCGTTCAACCTCGATCGTCTGCTCGCTGAGCTGGACCCCCTGCTGGTGACGCGCCCGGAGTACTACGTGTACTGTCCAGGGCCGGCGATAGCCCCGACGATCGGGATCGTGTCACCGTACGCGGTGTAGCGGCCCGCTCGCGCAGCGCCCCTCCGACGCCGCCCCGAAGGCCTTAGCCAAGGAAGCGGAGCAGCCACTCCTTGCTGAGGCTGACGGCGTGCTTGCGGTGGACGGGGTCGGTGAGACGATGATCGCCGCCCGGAACGAGGACGAGATCGCAGGGCTCGGCGGCGATCTCGTGGAGCGAGGCGGCGTGCTCCACGCCCACGACCTCGTCGTCCTCGCCGTGGATCACCAGGTGCATCGGCACGCCGGGCGGCGCCAGCGCGTAACGGCCGGTCGAGTACTCGAGCGCGAACGCCACGCCGAGACTCCGGCCCTCCTCGAGATCGTCGTTGGCCAGTTCGGTCAAGCTGGCCGGGGCGTTCCAGGTGACGACCGGGAGTCCCGGGCGCCGCGCCGCCACCTGCAGCGCGACGAAGCCGCCCAGACTCGAGCCCAGCAGCCCGACGCGCCGGTCGAGCCGGGCATCCGCGGCGAGGAAGGCCAGGACCGACTCGACGTCCTCGATGCGGGAGGCGATCGTGCTCTCCGCCTCGCGGCCGCTCGACTCGCCGCAGCCACGGAAGTCGAAGCGCGCCAGGGCCAGCCCCGCGGCCGGCAGCTCGTCGCCCAGCAAGACATACTTGTCGGTGTCCTTCGAGGCGCCGAGGCCGTGACAGGCCACCACGCAGGGCGCGGGGCGACGATCGGGAAGGTGCAGGACGAGCGCGAGGGTGCCGGCGGCGCCCGGGATTCGGTGAGGCTCGACGGTCACGCCCAGACGAGATCGAAGAGGCGGCAGGCGTTCGACGACAACTCCAGCATGGCATCCTCCACCGGGAGCCGTTTGAGCTTCGCGACCTCCTCGGCCACCCGCGCGGCCAGCCACGGCCCCGACGACAGGGCGGCGAACTCGCCGCCGTACTTCCAGGGCGCGTCGCTCTCGACCAGCAGCGAGCCGATCGGGACCTGGGCGACTAGCTCGCGGTCCCGCTCGCGGTAGACGACTTCCGGGGTCACCGACAGGAAGAAGCCGGCCTCGACGACCGCGCGGGTGACCTCGACCGGCGCCTTGTGCCAGTGGAAGACCGCGCGCTCGACGCGGTGACGCCGGAGCGCCTCCAGCGCCTCGAGGGCGACTCCGTGAGGAGCGTGCAGCACGACGGGGAGGTCGTAGCGCGTGGCTAGCGCCAGCAGCCGGTCCAGGCGGGCCCGCCCCTGGGCCAGCCGGGCCGCGCCGTCGGCGGCGCTGGCCAGCGAGTACCAGGGCAGCCCGATCTCGCCCAGGCCGACGAGGCGGCCGTGCTGCTCGTGAACCTGCTGCTCCACACGCTCGAGATCGGCGTCGGTGAGCGCCCAGTCCGGATGGAATCCGAAGCATGCCCACACACCCTTGGGCGCCTTCAGCGTGGCCGCCAGCGTCTGCGCGTTCGTCGTGGCGTCGCAGCCCACGCCGATGACCCCGTAGACGTCGTGGGCGAGGGACAGGCGCAGCATCTCGGGCACGTCGGCGAACGCCGGGTCGTGCAGGTGGCAGTGGCTGTCGATCACCATCCGAGTGTCTCTCTCAGTTCCCGGCCACCACCATGCGCCCGACCAGCAGCGTCGGTGACACGGTGCGGTCGCGCAGGACGAGGTCGTTGCCGATGCCTTCGATCGCCGCGAGCATCTCGAGCAGGTTGCCGGCCACCGTGACTTCCTCGACCGGATAGGCCAGCTCGCCGTTGTCGATCCACAGTCCGGCCGCCCCGCGCGAGTAATCGCCGGTCACGCCGTTGACGCCGAACCCGATGAGCTCGGTGACGTACAGCCCCCTCTTCACCGAGCGGATCAGGTCGTCAGGCGACACCGATCCGGCCTTCAGCATGAGGTTCGTGGTCGCCACGCCGACGCCGGAGCCGTCGCGGGAGGCGTGGTGCGTGGAGCGCAGCCCCAGCTTGCGGGCGCTGTAGCTGTCGAGCAGGTAGGACTCGAGCACGCCGTCGCCGACCACGACCGTGGCGCGCGTCGCCAGTCCCTCGCCGTCGAAGGGCCGCGAGCCCAGCGCCCGCGGCATGGTGCCGTCGTCGACGATCGTCACCGATGGAGCCGCGATACGCTTGCCGAGCCGGTCGAGCAGGAACGAGGCGCGCCGATACAGCGTGGGCCCGCTGGCGGCCCCGGCGATCGACCGTACGAGGCTGGCGGCCGTGTCCGGATCGAAGACGACCGGCACCTCGACCGTCTTCACCTTGCGGGCGCCGAGCCGCCGCAGCGCGCGCCGGGCGGCGGTGCGTCCCACGGCCGCCGGGTCTTCCAGGGCGGCCCGGTGCCGCGCCGCCGAGAACCAGTAGTCGCGCTGCATCTCGCCGCCGGCCGAGGCCACCGGCGATACCGACAGGCCGAAGGAGGTGGTCGCGTAGCCCCGCGCGAACCCGTGCGACGTGGCGTACACGTAGCGCGCCCGCCGGTCCCAGTACTCGGCGCCCTCGGAATTGGCGATGCGCGGGTCGGTCTCGAGCGCGGCCGCCTCGGCGCGCCGGGCCACCTCGATCTTGGCCTCGGGCGACAGCTCCTCCGCCCCGTCGTCCTCCAGCTCGAGGTCGGTGACGCGCTCGATCAGCTCGGCCGGGTCGGGCAAGCCCGCGTGGAGGTCCTCCGCGGTCACGCGGGCCAGCGCGGTCGCCTCGTCCACGACGCGTTCCAGCGAGTCGCGCGACAGGTCCGACGTGGACGCCGCCGCCGAGGCCTTCCCGGCGAACACGCGCAGCGACAGCCGCTGCTCGCGCGAGTGCTTGACGGTGTCGACCTGGCCGAGCCGCACCGAAGCGTTGAAGTGCTGCTCCTCGATCAAGAACCCGTCGGCCTCGGTCGCCCCGCGGGCCCGGGCGCGGCCCAGCACGTCGGTCAGTAGCTCGGGGCGCAGAGCCTCGACGCTCACACCTGCGTCCCGCCGACCGTCATGCCGTCGAGACGAATCGTGGGCAGCCCCACGCCGACCGGCACCGACTGGCCGTCCTTGCCGCACGTCCCCACGCCCTCGTCCAGCGCGAGATCATGCCCCACCCGGCTGACCCGCCGCAGCGCCTCGGGGCCGTTGCCGATCAGCGTCGCGCCCTTCACCGGCGCCGTCACTCGTCCGCCCTCGATCAGGTAGGCCTCGCTGGCCGAGAAAACGAACTTCCCGCTGGTGATATCGACCTGGCCGCCGCCGAAGGCCACCGCGTAGAGTCCGTTCGGCACCGAGCGGATGATCTCCTGGGGATCGTCCTGACCAGCCAGCATGAACGTGTTCGTCATGCGGGGCATCGGCGGGTGCGCGTACGACTCGCGCCGGCCGTTGCCCGTCGGCGCCATCTTCATCAGGCGCGCGTTGAGGCGGTCCTGCATGTAGCCGGTGAGGACCCCGTTCTCGATGAGCACGGTGCGCCCGGTGGGTGTGCCTTCGTCGTCCACGTTGAGCGAGCCGCGTCGGTTGGGGATGGTGCCGTCGTCGACCACCGTCACGAGCTCGGAGGCGACCCGCTGGCCCAGGCGTCCGGCGAACGCGGACACGCCCTTGCGATTGAAGTCGCCCTCCAGGCCGTGGCCGATCGCCTCGTGCAGCAGGATTCCCGGCCAGCCGGGCCCCAGCACCACGGTCATGGTGCCCGCCGGCGCCTCCACCGCCCGGAGCTTCAGGACGGCCTGCCGCGTGGCCTCGGTCGCGAAGCGCGTCCAGCGCTCGGCCTCGAGGAAATAATCGAACGGCACGCGGCCGCCGCCGCCCCAGGACCCGATCTCGCGCTTACCGTTCTCCTCGGCGATGACCGTCACGTTGAGCCGCGTGAGCGGGCGGACGTCGCCGATGGTCCAGCCGGAGGCGGTCGCGATGAGTATCACGATCTCCTCGCTCGACAGGCTGGCGATCACCTGGCCGATGCGCGGGTCGGCCGCCCGGGCGGCCGCGTCGATCTTGCGGAGGAGCTCGAGCTTGCGGGTCAGCGCGGTCACGATGGGTGGCTCGGCCAGCGCGTAGAGATCGTGCGCGCGCCCGCGACCGGGCACCGCCAACACGCCGGGGGCGCCGGCGGCACGATCGGCGATCGCGCGCGCCTGGCGCGCGGCCTCCTCGAGGTTGGACAGCGAGATCTCGTCGGTATGGGCGTAGCCGGTGCGCGTCTCCGCCTGCGCCCGCACGCCGGCCCCCTGGCTGACGTGCCGCGAGGCCTTCTTGACGACGTTTTCCTCAAGCACCAGCTCCTCGTTGACCCGGTACTCGAGGTAGATGTCGGCGTCGTCCACTCGGCGAGCTAGCTCGCCGCCGAGCAGACGCTCCATCAGGGCGGGGGTGACGTTGAATCGGTCCGAGAAGAAATGCTCAGGACTCGTGCTAGAGAGATCGTCCATGGGCTTGGAGGGCTCCAATCCTAACGCGGCGCCGCCCGCGTCCCAAACTTTTCGGCAGGATCCATTGTAGCGGGCGACGGAAGTCCTCAGCCGGCCTGAAAGGCGTGGATAATCTCGTGGATCCGCCGCAGACCGTGCAGCAGCGACGGACCCGGCGCCAGCACGTCCTCGCCCGCGATCTCGTGGATCTGACCGCTGGCCACGGCGGTCACCGCGCTCCAGCCGGGCCGCGCGGCGATCGTCGCTCGCTCGACGGGCTTGCCGCACCAGGAGGCCAGGATGATCTGAGGGTCGCGCCGCGCGACCTCCTCCGTCGTGACCACCCGCTCCCGCGCGCCCGGGCGCTGGCGCAGCTCGGCGAAGACGTCGTAGCCGCCGGCGATCTCGATCAGGTCGGAGACCCAGCCGATGCCCGTGATCAGCGGGTCCATCCACTCCTCGAAGTAGACCCGCGGCCGGTCCGGCCACACCGAGGAGTACTCGCGCACCTGCGTGACCTCGTCACGCATGTCGGCGATCAGCTCGCGCGCGGCCGGCTCGCACCCCAGCGCGCCGCCGACGAGCAGGATCGCGCCGAGGACTTCGTCGAACGAGCGCTGGTTGGTGCAGAGCACGGTGACGCCTTCCGCGATCAGCTCGCCCACGACGTCGCGCTGCAGGTCCGAGAAGGCCAGGACGAGGTCGGGCTGCAGCGCCAGGATCTTGTCGGTCCGGAAGGTCGTGAAGCCGCCCACCCGGGCTCGCTCGCGCGCGGCCTCCGGGCGGCGGGCGGTGCCGGGCACGCCGACGACTCGATCGCCGGCGCCGAGCGTGAACGCGATCTCGGCGGTCTCGGCGGTCAGGCAGACGATGCGCTGGGGGAAATCGGCGCCGGACTTACCGTACACGCCGGCTCAGCCGGCGTGGGCCGGCCGGGGCCGTTCGACCGGCGCGAAGCCGCTCAGCAGCAGCCAGGTGGGAAACGCGCGGACCCAGCGCGCGTGGCCGTCCAGCAGCACGGCGCCCGCCCGCTGGGCGTCGACGAGGCGGAGATCGCCGAGCCAGACCCTGGTCAGCGCCGCCACGTCGGCGGTGACGACGAGGTCGACGGGAAAGCCCGGGTCCTTGAGACACAGGTCGACGTCCGGCCGGTCGAGCACGAGCCACCACGAGCGCTGGCCGCGACAGTGCGGCGGCAGGCCGCGAAAATCGACGCGGACGACGACCCGCGCGTCGGGCAGGCGATCGACGGCGATCCGCCGGTGGATGTCCCACATGAGGAGGCCGGGATCGAGGTTCTTGCGGTCGACCCTCCCGTGGATCCAGCGCTGCCCCCAGGTACCGAGCGCGTCGATGGCCGTCCGGAACTCCTCGCCCGCCGGCGTCAGGCGGTACTCGCGCCCGCGCCCCGACGGGAGCAGGGAGCTGCGGATGACGCCGACGTCCTCGAGCTGGGCGAGCCGTTGGGCCAGCAGCGTGCGCGAGATCAGCGGCAGCCCGCGCAGCAGATCCCCGAAGCGCCGGCTCCCGCAGAACAGCTCGCGCAGGATCAGCGGCGTCCACCGCTCCGCGAAGATCTCCGACGCCACCGCCACCGGGCAGAACTGGCCGTAGCCTTTCATCGCACCGACTGTAGGCAGCCCCGGCCGCGCCGGCAAGTCCATTTTTTGTGCTTGGCAGGCCGCCGGTCGTTTGTCATGGTTGGCGCCCAGGGAGCGACCCGCAGTGGAGTCGCTCGAGGAGGTACCCCATGGCGATGACTCCCACGGCCGTGCCCCACGAGGGCGCGCGTTGCGACTGGGCCGGCGTCGCCCGCGAGCTGGCCGAGCGCTTCGCCATCCGCGCCGGCGCCCACGACGCCGCCGACACGTTCGTCGCCGACAACTACGCCGAGCTCCGGGCGCGCCGGATGTTCTCGGCCGGGGTTCCCACC
>JBKOZA010000047.1:0-18588 GCA_046725675.1 Candidatus Methylomirabilota bacterium | reverse complement strand
GGCCGATCGGCTGGCCCACGCCGCCTGCGAGGTCGGCACCGTGTTCCTCGGCGTCAACATCGCCACCGGGGCCATCTGGGGCAAGCCCACCTGGGGCACGTGGTGGACGTGGGACGCCCGGCTGACCAGCGTCGCCGTCGTGTTCGTGATGTTCCTGGCCTATCTGCTCCTGCGGGGCGCGATCGAGGACCACGAGCGGGGCGCGCGCTACGCCGCCGTGCTGGCGATCGTGGCCGCCCTGAACATCCCGCTCGTGCACTTCTCCGTCTACTGGTGGCGGACGCTGCACCAGCCGCCGTCCCTGCTCAAGCCGGGGTCGAGCACGATGCCGGCCGTCATCGTGACCGCGCTGCTCGTCAACTTCGTCGCGCTGGCGCTGCTCGGCGCTTACTTCGTGGCCCGGCGCGCACGCCTGCTCGCCGTCGAGGAGGAGGCGCTCGCCTGATGCCGGACAACTGGGCCTACGTGATCGCCGCCTACGGGCTCGCGGTCGCCGTGTTCGGCGCTTACTGGTTACGCCTGGGCCGGCGGGAACGCGAGGCCGCCGCGCTCGCCGCCGGCTGGCGTGATCGCGCGGCCCGCGCGGCGCGGCCGGGGCCTCCGGCCGCCCGGCCTGAGACCACCCCGACCGGGCCGGCCTCGCGAGCGCCGCGGCCATGAAGCCGAAGTTCGTCATCGGCGGCGCCGTGATCGCGCTGGCGCTGGCCTACATGATCTGGGCGGGCGTCACCCAGTCCGCGGTGTACTTCGTCACGCCCTCGGAGCTGCGGGCGGCTCCGGTGAATGGCAAGGCCTATCGACTGGGCGGTCTGGTCGAGCGCGGCACACTCCGGTGGAATCCCGGCACGCTCGACCTGAGCTTCAGCGTCTCCGACGGCAAGGCCTCGGTCCCCGTGCGCCACCGGGGCGCGCCGCCCGACTTGTTCGGGGAGGGACGCGGGGCCGTCGTCGAGGGCCAGTGGACGGTCGAGGGCTACTTCAAGGCGACGCAGATCCTGGCCAAGCACTCCGAGGAGTACAAGGCCCCGCACGACACGAAGGAGGCCCAGTCCAAGGGCCTGCTCAAGACGCTCGAGAAGGGCGAGCGATGATCCCCGAGGTCGGCACCGGCGCCCTGCTCGTCGCGCTCGTCCTGGCCGTGTACGGCGCGGTGGCGGCGGCGGTGGGCGGCCGCCG
Organism: Candidatus Methylomirabilota bacterium; assembly: GCA_046725675.1. GTDB lineage: Bacteria > Methylomirabilota > Methylomirabilia > Rokubacteriales > CSP1-6 > AR5. The sequence continues at coordinate 17,412 of JBKOZA010000047.1, read as the reverse complement.
CGGGCGCCCGGCCCTGGTGGAGTCCGCGCAGCACGCCGCCCTCGGCGTCTTCGCGCTGATCACCGCCGGCGTCCTGCTGCTCGTCTACGCGTTCCTCACCTTCGACTTCTCGGTCCGCTACGTCGCCACCAACACGAACCTCGGCACGCCCTTCTACTACCGGATCACCGCACTGTGGGGCGCGCTCGAGGGCTCCATCGTGCTGTGGGCGTGGATGCTGAGCGTCTACACGCTGCTGGTGATCCTGCGCCACCGCACGAGCGCCCGCCAGCTCTACCCGTGGGTGCTGACGGTCATGCTCGCCGTGGTGGCGTTCTTCCTGATGGTGATGACGATCCCCGCCCCCGTGTTCGCGCGGCTGACGCCGGTGCCGGCCGACGGCCGCGGCCTCAACCCGCTGCTGGAGGACTCGGGGATGATCACACACCCGGTGGCGCTCTACCTGGGCTTCACCGGCTTCACGGTGCCGTTCGCCTTCGCGGTGGCCGCACTGGTCACCGGGCGCGTCGGTGACTTCTGGATCACGACCACCCGTCGCTGGACGATCGTGGCCTGGTACTTCCTCTCGCTGGGCCTGCTCATCGGCGGTTGGTGGAGCTATCACGTGCTCGGCTGGGGCGGGTACTGGGCCTGGGACCCCGTCGAGAACGCCGCGTTCATGCCGTGGCTGACGGGCACGGCCCTGCTGCACTCGGTGATGATCCAGGAGCGCCGCCGCATGCTGCGGCTGTGGAACATCGCGCTCGTCATGCTCACCTTCAGCCTGACGCTGTTCGGCACTTTCCTGACCCGCTCGGGCGTCATCGCCTCGGTTCACGCGTTCACCCAGGGCTCGATCGGCGTCTTCTTCCTCACGTTCCTCTCGCTGGTCGTGCTCGTCGCCCTGGGGCTCATCGCCTGGCGCTGGGACGCGCTCGGCGCCCAGGGGGAGCTCGACTCGGTGGTGTCCCGCGAGTCGGCCTTCCTGCTCAACAACGTCCTGCTCGTCGCCGCCACCTTCACGGTGTTCTTCGGCACGGTCTTCCCGCTCCTCTCGGAGGCCGTCCGCGACGTCAAGGTCAGCGTGGGTGCGCCGTTCTTCAACCAGGTGAACGTGCCGCTGTTCCTCTCGCTGATCTTCCTCATGGGCGTGGGGCCGCTCATCGCGTGGCGGCGCGCCTCGCTCGAGAATCTCAAGCGCAACTTCCTGGGCCCGGTCGCCATCGGCGTGGTGGCGGCGGCGCTGTTCCGGCTGCTCGGCGTCGGCTCGATCCTGGCCGTGGTGACGCTGGCGCTCACGGCGTTCGTGGCCGCGACGATCGGCGTCGACCTGGTGCGGGCCACCCGCGCCCGCCGCGCGATGGGCGAGCGCGCGCTGACCGCGCTCGGCCACCTGCTGCTGCGCCACAACCGGCGCTACGGCGGCTTCGTCGTCCACCTGGCGATCCTCGTGGTGGCCGTCGGCGTGACCGGGTCGCAGGCGTGGTCGGTGCACACCGAGACCACGCTCAAGCCGGGCGAGGCGACCGAGCTGGCCGGCTACCGCATCCGCTTCGACGGGCTGCGCGAGAGCCAGGAGTCGAACCACGGCAAGGTCACCGGCACCTTCACGGTGGTCGGCGGCCGCGGGACCGGCGCCGTGCTGGAGCCCGCCAAGAAGTTCTACCCGCAGGAGCAGTCGCCGATCGCTTACGTCGACTACCGCCTGGGCCTGGTGGACGACCTCTACCTGGTCCTGGGCGATTTCGCCCGGGACGGCAGCCACGCGACCGTGAAGTTGCAGGTCAACCGGATGGTCTCGTGGATCTGGATCGGAGGTCTCGTGCTCACCCTCGGCACGCTGCTGGCTGTGTTGCCGGAGCGGCGGAAGGCGGCGTGACGCGGGCGTGGCGGTGGCTGCTGCCGCTGACGGCGGTGCCGGTGCTCGCGCTGCTGGCCTACGGCTTCCGCCTGAATCCGCGCGACATCCCCTCGCCGTTGTTGGGCCGGCCGGCCGCCCCCTTCGTGCTCACCGCCTACGACGGCACTCCGATGGACCTGGCCGCGCTGCGGGGCAAGGTCGTCGTCCTGAACTTCTGGGCCTCGTGGTGTTACCCCGCCTGCTACGAGGAGGCGCCGGTCCTGGAGCGGGGCTGGCGGGCCTACCGCGATCGCGGGGTCGTCGTGCTCGGCGTGGATATCCAGGACAAGGACGAGGCCGGCCGCAAGTTCATCGGCGACTTCGGGCTGACGTTCGCCAACGGCCCCGACCGCACCGGCAAGGTCTCGGTCGACTATGGCGTGTACGGTGTGCCGGAAACGTTCTTCATCGATCGGCAGGGCTCGATCCGCGTCAAGCACGTGAGCGCGCTCACCGACCAGATGTTCCGCCAGACGGTGGAGCAGCTCTTGGCCGAGCCGGCGCCGCCCCGATGACGTCCCCGTCAGCCCCGCGCGTCCGGGACCCGCGCGTCGTGGCGATCGTGGCCGCGCTGGTCTTGATCGTCGTCGAGACCCACGCCGTGGCCCAGCCGGCCTCGCGTCCGGTGAACGAGCAGGACGTGTACGAGGTCGCCGCGCAGCTCCGGTGCGTCGTCTGCCAGAACCTCTCCGTGGCCGACTCCCCGTCGGAGATGGCCGGCCAGATGCGCGCGATCGTGCGCGAGCGGCTGGCCGCCGGCCAGACGCCGGCCCAGGTGCGCCAGTACTTCGTCGAGCGTTACGGCGATTGGATCCTGCTGGCGCCGCCACGGCGCGGTTTCACGCTGCTCGTCTGGTTGGCGCCGCTGGTGGCGGTGCTGGTGGGGCTGACGATTGTGACGCTGCTCGTGCGGCGCTGGACCGGGCGCCGACGGGTCGCTCCGCCGGCCATCGACGCGGCCATGAGCGAGCGCATCCGGCGCGAGCTGGAGCGGGAGTCGTGACCTCCACGCTCGGGGTGACGCTGGCCGTGGTGGTGATCGGCGTGCCGGCCGTGGCGTTCGCGGTGTGGCCGCTGCTGCGTCGGGGCGGCGGCGGTGGCGCGCTGCTCCCGCTGCCGCTGGATGCCCGCGAGCAGCTCGAGGAGGACAAGCGCGCCGCCCTGCGCGCGCTGCGCGAGCTGGCGTTCGAGCACGACGCCGGCCACGTTTCCGACGCCGACTACGCGGAGCTCCGGGCGCGCTACGAGGCCGAGGCCGCTCAGGTCCTCGCCGAGCTGGACCGCCTGGGCCCGGCGCCCCTTCCTGCCGTCGTCGAGGCGGTGCCGGTTGCGGCACGACCGCGAGGCTGGCGCCATCCGGCGGCGATCGGCGTGGTGGCGGTCGCGCTGGTCGGCTTCGGGGTGGGGCTCGGGGTGGGTATCGTCCGCTACACCGAGCCCGACCGGATGGCAGGCGCCGCGCCCCTCTCCGGCAGCCGCCCACTGGCCGGCCCGGACGCGCCCAGCGCCGCCAACGCCCCGCGGGGGCCGGTCACGCCCGAGATCCTGCAGGGCATGCTGCAGGCGGCACGCTCCAGCCTGTTCGCCGGCCGCTACAACGAGGCGATCGCGGCCTATCAGGCGGTGCTCAAGCGCGATCCCGACAACGTGGACGCGATGACTCACATGGGACTCATCGCGGCGATCGCCGCCCAGGGCGAGCACGGTCCGGAGATGGTGAGTCGGGCGCTGCAGCTGTTCGACCGGGCGCTGGCCCTCGATCCCAATTACGCACCGGCGCTTCTGTATCGCGGGCAGGTCCTCTACGAGGTGCGCAAGGACGTGGCGGGCGCCATCGCGTCGTGGGAGAAGTTCATCGCGGTGACGCCGCCCGGCGAGGACCGCGACCGGGTGACGAAGCTGCTGAGCGACGCCCGGGCCCAGGCCGGCCCCAAGCGCTGACGCCGGTCAGCGCGTCAGGCTCATGCCCGTCGATGCGCGTCTGACCGCCAGCGGCACTTCCACCAGCGCCTCGCCCCGGACCACGATCACGGGGATCGTCCAGACCACCTCGACCCGCACCAGGCGATTGTCGCGCGTCACGCTGACGTCGCGTTCGTGGAGCGGGACCCCGGCCTCGTTCGTCGAGGTCAGCACGCGGGCGCGGATCTCCTTTTCGGGCAGCGCCTCGACACCGTCCTTGCTGAGGACCTCGTCGACCGCGTTGTTGACCGCGATCCAGGACCAGGCCACGATCATGCCCGAATAGGCAGCGTACCCCAGCCCCACGATCACCAGGCCCCAGAACAGGAGCTTCACGCGACGATCACCCGGCGCCGACGCTCACGCGTCCTTGGGAAGGTAGACCCAGATCTTCGCGGCCGCCGGCAGGCCGAGCGTGATCGACTGCCCGTCGCCGGCCGCGGTGATCGTGCCCGCCCAGGGCGCCACCTCGGTGATCTTCAGCCGCCGGCCGGGCCGCACGTTGTGGCGCCAGAGGTACTCGAGCAGGTTCTTGTCCGCCTCGGCCTCCTCGGTGATGCGCTCCACCACGACCGCCGCGCCCTCACGGGCCTGGGCCAGCGGGAAGGGCTCGACCCGCACGCTCGGCCGCGCCATGCCCGGGATCGGGTTGCCGTGCGGACAGGTCGACGGCATGCCGAGCATCTCGGCCAGACGGTCCTCGACGCGCGGCGACAGCGCGTGCTCGAGGCGGTGGGCCTCCTCGTGGGCATCCGTCCAGTTCAGCCCCAGGGTGTCGGTGAGCCAGCGCTCGAGCAGACGGTGACGTCGGGCCATGATCTCGGCGATCTGTCGGCCCTTGCTGGTGAGCATCAGCTCCTTGCCGCGCCCGACCCTCACGTAGCCCCCGCGGCCCATGCGCTGGATCGACTCCGTCACGGCCGGCGCCGAGATGCCCATGTGCTTGGCCAGGCGGGCGCCGATGACCGGCTTGCCGCTGCCGGCCAGGTCGTAGATCGCCGCCAGGTAGTCCTGGACCGAGGCCGTCGTGCCGCCGCCGTTCGGCTTGGATTTTAGGGTTGACGACTTCGGCATATTAAGATTACCTAAGCGTCCCTTCTTTACCGGAGACGAGTATAGCCGAGAAAGGAACGGAGATGCGACGGACATCGCTGACACGCGTGCTGGGGGGGGCGCTGGGGGCCCTGGCGGCCCTCGCGCTGCCGCCCGTGCCGTCCACCGCCCAGGCGCCCGAGGTCGTCGTCTATTCCGCCCGGCACTATGGCCAGGAGGCCGCCTTCGAGGCCTTCACCCGCAAGACGGGGATCGCCGTGAAGGTCCTGACCGGCCAGACGGGCGAGCTGTTCGAGCGGTTGAAGGCCGAGGGCGAACGCACGCCGGCCGACGTGCTCGTCACCGTCGACGCCGGTAATCTCTGGAACGTCGGACGGGCCGGGCTGCTCGGCAAGGTCGACTCGCCCGAGCTGACGTCGAACATCCCCGTTCATCTCCGCGACCCCGAGCATCGCTGGTTCGGCCTCACCGTCCGCGCGCGCACGATCATGTACAACACGCGACGGGTGAACCCCGCCGAGCTGTCCACCTACGAGGCCCTCGCCGATCCGAAGTGGAAGGGCCGACTCTGCCTGCGCACGTCGTCCTACATCTACAACCAGTCGATGCTGGCCACGCTCATCAAGCGCCACGGCGAGCCGCGCGCCGAGGAGATCGTCCGGGGGTGGGTGGCCAACCAGCCGACCCTCATCAACGGCGACACCAAGATCTTGGAGGCGATCGCCGCCGGTCAGTGCGACGTCGGTCTCACGAACCACTACTACCTCGCACGAATCGTCGCCAAGGACGTGACGTTCCCGGTGGCGCCCTTCTGGGCGAACCAGGCGACGAGCGGGACCCACATCAACGTCTCCGGGGCGGGCGTGACGGCCCACGCCAAGAACCGCGCGAACGCCATCAAGTTCGTGGAGTTCCTGTCCAGCCCCGAGGCCCAGCAGATGTTCGCCGACCTGGCCTTCGAATACCCGGCCAACCCGCAAGCCACCGTACACTCGCTCGTGGCTCGCTGGGGCAAGTTCAAACAGGACGACGTGAACATCGCCGCCGCCGGCGAGCTCCAGGCGGCTGCGGTGAAGCTGGCCGACCGCGCCGGCTACAAGTAGCCCTGCGGACACCTCTCGCCCCGTCACGGGGCTCGTGGCTGGCGCTGCCACGACCTCCGTCGCCCTGGGCGGTCACCGCGCTCGTCATCGCGGTGGCGCTGGCGGTGCCGCCGCTGGCGGTAGTGGCCTCGCTCGCCCAGCCCGCCGGGGACGTCTGGGCACACCTCTGGCAGACCCAGCTGGTCGAGCTGACGGTGAACACCGCGGCGCTGGTGGCCGGCGTCGGCCTCGGCACGCTCGTGCTCGGCACGACGCTCGGCTGGCTGGTGACGAGCTACGAATTCCCCGGCCGCCGGCTCTTCGAGTGGGCGCTGATGCTGCCGCTGGCGTTGCCGCCCTACGTGATCGGCTTCGCGGTCCTCGGCCTGCTGGATTACGCGGGACCGCTGCAGACGGCGCTGCGGCGGCACCTCGGGCCGGGCGTCGTGCTGCCCGATCCTCGCTCGTACTGGGGTGTGCTGCTCGTCATGACGCTGGTCTTCTACCCGTACGTCTACCTGCTCGCGCGCACCGCCTTTCGCGAGCAGGGCGCGGCCACGCTGGAGACGGCCCGCACGCTCGGCCGCTCGCGCTGGCAGGCGTTCCGTCAGGTGTCGCTGCCCATGGCGCGTCCCTCGCTCGTGGCCGGCACGTCGCTGGCCATGATGGAAGCCCTGGCCGACTTCGGCACCGTCGCGACCTTCGGGTACCGCACGCTCACCGAGGCGATCTATCGGGTGTGGTACGGCATGTTCGAGCGCGTCGCCGCCGCTCAGCTCGCGACGCTGCTGCTGGTCTCGGCGCTGACCCTGCTGCTGCTCGAGCAGGCGCTGCGGGGTCGCGCCCGCTTCGTGCAGACTCAGCGGCGGGGCCACGGGGTGAGCCGGGTAGGCCTGGCCGGCGGGCGCGCCGCGCTCGCCACCGGCGCCTGCGCGCTCGTGCTGACCGCCGCGTTCCTCGTCCCCGTCGGCCAGCTCGTGCTGTGGGCCCGTGACGCGGCCGCCGGCTGGCGGACGGTGGTGCCGGCATTCGGCACGGTGCTCGCCAACACCGTCGGCCTTGCCGGCGCCGCCGCGCTGCTCACCTGCGTGCTCGGCCTGGCGCTCGGCTACGCCGCCCGCCTGCACCCCACGGCGGCGGTGCGATTCGCCACGCGTGGCACCGGGATGGGCTACGCGCTGCCGGGCTCGGTGATCGCGGTCGGCGTGCTGATCCCGCTGGCCCGTCTGGACCACGGGCTCGCGACCGCCGCCGAGTGGCTGCTGGGGCGGTCGGCCGGGCTCTTCCTCACCGGCTCCGCGGCCGCGCTCGTCTTTGCGTACGCCGTCCGCTTCCTGGCGGTGAGCCAGCAGACGCTGGAGGCGAGCCTCGTCAAGATCCCGCCGTCGTTCGACGACGCGGCCCGCTCGCTCGGCGCCGGCGTCGGCGGCACGCTGGCGCGCATCCACCTGCCGCTCATGCGCGGCGGCGTTCTCACCGCCCTCGTGCTCGTCTTCGTCGAGACCGTCAAGGAGATGCCGGCCACGCTGTTGCTGCGTCCGTTCGGCTTCGACACGCTAGCCGTGGCGGTGTGGGAGCGCACGGCGGAGTCGCAGTGGGCCGAGGCCTCGGTGCCGGCGCTCGCCATCGTCGCCGCCGGCCTCCTGCCGGTCTTCCTCGCCATCCGGTTCTCGTCGCGCGCACGCTGACGAGCGGGGGCGGTGCCGCGCCGCCGCCGGGCCCGGCGTCGGATGATATCCTGACCCGCATGACGCGAGCCGATGCGGCGCAACGAATCATGGAGCTGCGCGAGCAGATCCATCACCACGACTACCTGTACTACGTCGAGGCGCGGCCGGAAGTCTCCGACGCCGAGTACGACGCCCTGGTCCGCGAGCTGCGCGCCCTGGAGAGCGAGTTCCCCGACCTGGTCACCCCCGACAGTCCCACCCAGCGGGTGGCCGGCACACCGATCGAGGCCTTCCAGCCGGTGGAGCACCGGGTGGCGATGCTGTCGCTCGACAACGCGACCACCCCCGAGGACCTGCGCGAGTTCGAGGCACGCATCACCAGGGCGCTGCCGGGACAGCGCTTCAGCTACGTCGGCGAGCCGAAGATCGACGGGCTCGGCGTCGCCCTGCTGTACGCTCGCGGGCGGTTCGTGCGGGGCGCCACCCGGGGCGACGGGCGCGTGGGTGAGGACATCACCGCGAACCTCCGGACCATCCGCAGTCTGCCCATGGTGCTGCGCGGTCGTCTGGGCGAGCTGGACGACCTGGAGGTCCGCGGCGAGGTCTTCATGCCGCGCGCCGACTTCGAGCGGCTCAACCGCGGCCTCGAGGAGGACGGTCAGCCGACGTTCGCCAACCCGCGCAACGCCGCCGCCGGGGCCGTGCGCCAGAAGGATCCGGCCATCACGGACCGGCGTCCGCTCGACGCGTTCCTCTACCACGTGTCCTGGTCACCGGGACTCGCGTTCCCCACCCACTGGGAGGCGCTCGAGGCCTTGCGCGCGGCCGGTTTTCGCACCAATCCCCGCTCGACGCGCGCCGGCTCGATCGACGAGGTCGTGGCCGCCTGCGCAGCGCTGGAAGCCGAGCGCGATGCCCTCGGCTACGACGCTGACGGCGTCGTCGTGAAGGTGGACTCGCTGGAGCTGCAGCGACGGCTCGGCTCCACCACCCATCACCCCCGCTGGGCCATCGCTTTCAAGTTTGCCGCCCGACAGGCCACGACCGTCGTGCAGGCGATCGACGTCAACGTCGGCAAGACCGGCGCGCTGACCCCGGTGGCCAAGCTGGCGCCGGTGCCGCTGGCCGGCGTGGTCATCAGCAACGTGAGCCTGCACAACGAGGACGAGCTGCGCCGCAAGGACGTCCGGGTCGGCGACACGGTGCTGATCGAGCGTGCCGGCGACGTCATTCCCTACGTCGTGCAGGTCGTGCAGTCCAGGCGCCCACCCGAGGCGGTGCCGTACACCTTTCCCGATCGGTGCCCGGCCTGCGGCGGGGTCGCATTCCGACCTGAGGGCGAGGCGTACTGGCGGTGCATGAACGCCGCCTGTCCCGCCCAGCTCAAGGAACGTCTGCGCCACTTCGGCTCCCGCCGCGCGATGGACATCGAGCACCTGGGCGAAGCGGTCGTCGAGCAGCTCGTCGACCGCGGGCTCGTGAAGGATTTCGCCGGCCTCTATCGCCTGCGCGTGCCGCAGCTCGTCGAGCTGGAGCGCCTGGCCGAGAAGTCGGCCCAGAACCTGGCCGCCGCCATCGAGGGCTCCAAGAGTCGCGGGCTCGCCCGGCTGCTCAATGCCCTCGGCATCCGCATGGTGGGCGAGCGGGTGGCGCGCGTGTTGGCGATCCGCTACGGCTCCCTGGCGCGACTGATGGGCGCGTCGGAGGCGACGCTGGCCGAGACGCACGGGATCGGCCCCACGATCGCCGCCTCCGTCCGGAAGTTCTTCGACGACGACTCCAACCGCCGGATGCTGGAGGAGCTGGGGCAGCTCGGCGTCGACCTCACCGAGCGGACGGCGACGACCGAGGGACCCAAGCCGCTGGCCGGCAAGACGCTGGTCATCACCGGCACGCTGTCCTCGCTGAGTCGCGACGGCGCGCGCGAGCTGGTCGAGTCCCTGGGCGGACGGGTGACGTCGTCGGTCACGCGCAAGACGGATTTCGTCGTGGTCGGAGAGGCGCCGGGCGGCAAGGCCGACGACGCGCGTCGACTCGGCGTCCCGGTGCTCGACGAAGCCGCTTTTCTCGACCTCACCCGTCAGGCATCATAGGCCGACCGCAAGGAGGGGTGATGCCACTCGTTCGCTCGGCCGTGGTCCTCGGCCTGCTCGCCGTGACCGGGCTGGCCGCGGGCTGCGTCGGACGCACGACCGATTCGCCGGCGCCCGTCGATCAGCGTGCGCCCGGACGCTGGATCCAGCTGACGCCGATGCCCTCCGCGCGGCAGGAGGTGGCCGTCGCCGCCTACGAGGGCCGCGTGTGGGTGATCGGCGGCTTCGCCGCCAACGCCGAGCCGGTCGCGACGGTCGAGACATTCGACCCCGCGCCCAACCTGTGGGAGACCCGGGCGTCGCTGCCGGTGCCCTTGCATCACGCCGCCGCCGCCGCCGTCGGCAACCGGCTCTTCGTCATCGGAGGCTACACCGGCGGTCGCGTGCGGTGGACCGCCTCCGATGCCGTGTACGAGTTCGTGCCGACCCGCGAGGCGTGGGAACCGCGCGCCGCCATGCCGACACCGCGCGGCGGCCTGGCGGTCGCCGTCCTCAGCGACCGCATTCACGCGCTCGGCGGCAGCGGCGAGCGCGTCACCAACGCCCACGAGGTCTACGAGCCGGCCGCCAATCGATGGGGCGCTGCCAACGCGCTGCCGACCGCTCGGGACCACCTGGCGGCCGTCGCCTTCCAGGGCCGCGTGTGGGCGCTGGGGGGTCGCGCCTCGTTCGTGGGCGAGCAGTACGCGAACGTCGAGATCTACGATCCCGGCACGGACTCGTGGCGGACGGGCAGTCCGCTGCCCGTCGGCCGGGGCGGGCTGGCGGCGACGGCCCTGCCCGATCGCATCCTGGTTTTCGGGGGCGAGGCGCCGCTGCGGATCTTCAACGCCACCGAGATGTGGGAGGTCGGCGGCCAGCGCTGGATCGCCAAGGAGCCGATGCCGACGCCGCGTCACGGGATCGGCGCCGCCGTGATCGACGGGCGCGTGTACGTGCCCGCCGGAGGCACCCAGCCGGGCTTCGCCGCCACGACGGTCAACGAGGCGTACACGCCGTGAGGGCGCTGCTGCTCGCCGCCGCCCTCGCCGGTCTGGTGGCTCCGGTCCCGGTTTTCGCCCAGTCCGTCCGCGAGCGCGCACTGAGCGACCTCGCCCGGTCGGCCGACGCGGGCGTGCGGCGGGCGGCGGTCCAGCGGCTTGCCGACGCGGGGGTGATGGCGGATCTGCCCGCGCTGGCCACGGCCCTGCGCGATCCCGATCCCCTCGTGCGCGGCTTCGTCGAGTCCGCGATGTGGTCGGTGTGGAGTCGTTCCGGCGACGCCGAGGTCGATCGGCTGTTCGCGGTCGGCGTCGAACAGCTGGGCCTCCGCCAGCTCGACGCCGCCATCGACACCCTCACCCGAGTGATCCAGCGCCGGCCCGAGTTCGCCGAGGGCTGGAACAAGCGGGCGACCGCGTACTTCGTGGCGGGCGACTATCGGCGCTCGCTCGCCGACTGCGACGAGGTGATGGCCCGCAATCCCTACCACTGGGGCGCGCTGTCGGGCTACGGCATGATCTACATGCAGCTCGACCAGCCCGCCCGCGCCATCGAGTACTTCGAGAAGGCGCTGGCCGTGAACCCCAATCTGGACCAGGTCGCGCAGACGATCGAGGTGCTGAAGGCGGTCCTGCTCCAGCGCCGTCGTGACATGATCTGACCTCCAACCTCGAGGAGAACCGCCGTGATCGACGCGCTGCGAAAGATTACGAGTCCGAGCGTCGCCAACGCGATCGAGACGTTCAACGTCCGCCCCCGCCACCAGGGCAACATGTCCTCGGAGATCCGCACGCTGTTCCCCGAGCTGGGGCCGCTCGTGGGCTACGCGGTGCCCTGCGTCATCCGGGCCGAGCCGCAGCCGCTGCAGGGGCATCGGGCCAGCACCTACGGCTGGTGGGACTACGTGCTCACCATCCCAGCGCCCCGCGTCGTGGTCGTGCACGACCTCGACGATCCGCGCGGCCAGGGGGCTCAGTGGGGTGAGGTGCAGGCCAACATCCACAAGGCGCTCGGCTGCGCGGGGGTGATCACCGACGGCTCAGTGCGTGACCTCGACGAGGTGAAGGCGCTGGGCTTCCAGTTCGCCGCCGCTCACGTCTCCGTGTCCCACGCCTACGTCCACATGGTCGACTTCGGGTTGCCCGTGAAGGTCGGGGGCCTCTGGGTCAAGCCCGGGGATCTCCTCCACGCTGACCAGCACGGCGCCGTCACGATCCCCCTCGACATCGCCGACAAGATTCCCGAGGCGGTGGCCAAGGTCGAGGCCGACGAGCGGCAGATCATCAGCGTCTGCCAGGCGCGCGACTTCTCGGCGGACAAGCTCAAGGAGCTGTACAAGAAGATCCGGCCGGGAACTTATTAACTCGGAGGGGGGCTTCGCCCCCCTTCCGACAGTCGTCGCGCGCCTGACGGCGCGCTCCTCCTTGCCTCCCCCCAGATCCAACAGCAGGATTGCGCGGGCAAAGCCCGCGCTCGAAAGCGTGACATCACACGGTCCGTCGAAAGGGCGCGGCGGGGTGGCAGCCTCTGCGGGGCGGTGGGACACTCCTATGGACGCCTTCGACTGTCAGCGAGGAGAGGAGGAGGGGGATGGCGACGACGAAGGAGGAGTTGCTCAACGAGGCGGCCCGGGAGTACAAGGCGCTGCACGAGGCGTTGCAGGGGTTGAACGAGACGCAGATGACCGAGGTCATGCTAGGGACGTGGTCGGTCCGCGACATCGTGGCCCACATCGCCGGCTGGCACACCGAGATGGCCCCGGCGCTCGAGCGGCTCGCGCGCGGCGAGCGCCCGATCCGGGAGGGCGTCTCCTACGACGACGTCGACGCCTGGAACGCGCAGTTCACCGAGGCGCGTCGGCACACGACGGTCGCCGACGTCCTCCTGGAGCTGGACAAGACCCACGAGTCGTTCCTGCGGGCCGCCGCCGCCGTGCCGGCCGAGCGCTTCCAGCAGGGCAAGACCGCGTGGAAGATCGTGGACGGCAACAGCGCCCATCACTACCGTGAGCATGCGGAGCAGGTCCGGGCCTGGCGGGCGACCCGCGGCGTCTGACCGATCCTCGCCGGCACCCGCCTTGCTCTCCTCGGACCCAGCGCTCCAATGGAGCGCGCCGGAGGGTCCATGCGCGTCGGGCCGCTGGCAGCCGCGCTCATACTCCTAGCGATCCCCGTGCCCGCGGTGGGGCCACCCGAGTACGACCTGGTGTGGACGGTCTTCGCGCGGCAGGCGGCCTGGGAGGGTCAGGACCCCCGGCCGGTCGCCGCGGGCGAGCGCTCCGGTCAGGCGGTGGCCCGACTGATCCGGGTCACCCCGCGGGTGATGCGTTTGGAGTGGAACGGCCCCGAGGGCAGCGGCCGGGGCTTCATTGGCCCGGCCGGGGCCACCAGCTTCACCTTCCCGTCGCCGTTGCCGATCGCGGGCCCACCGCCCCTGCCCCACCTGTCCGGCGGCACGTTCGAGTTCGAGGGCGACCGCGAACACCCCGAGTCCTTCACGGTCTCCTACGTGGAAGGCTTCATCTGCCGATCCACGCCGCGCGTGTGCGACGGCGTGGCCATGTGGGAACGGCGGTTCGAGGGCCGCGCGCGGCGGCGCTGATCAGGGCGCGTGAGGAGCGGCGTCGGTCCCGGCGACGGCGGCGGCGACCCCGCGGAGGAGCTCGGCCGGCGTGAACGGTTTGAGCACGATGTTCTGCACGCCGATCTGCGTGGCCGACTCGATCACCTCGCGGGTGTCGTGCGCGGTGATCATCAAGACCGGCAGACCCGGCCGGATCTCCCAGGTCCGCTGGACGAACTCGACGCCGTTCAGCTCCGGCATCGTGTAGTCGACGACCAGGAGGTCGGGCGACTCCGACTTGAGCTGGGCCAGGCCCGCGTGCACGTCGGTGAAGCCGTGCACCGCGTGGCCCTGCGCCTCCAGCACCCGCCGGCACATGAGCACGATCGTCCGCTCGTCGTCGACGACGACGATCCTCATGGTGGGCGCCGCCGCTCGTCGGCGCGTAGCTTGAATTCGACGGAGTCCACCAGCGCCTGCCAGGAGGCCTCGATGATGTTGTCGGCCACGCCGACCGTGCCCCACGTGTCCCGCCCGTCACCGGAGGTGATCAGCACCCGCGTCTTGGCGGCGGTTCCCTTGGACTCGTCGAGGATGCGCACCTTGTAGTCGAGCAGCTTCAGCTCGCGCAGGTTGGGATAGAACTCCTCGAGCGCCTTGCGGAGGGCGTGGTCGAGCGCGTTGACGGGTCCGTTGCCGGCGGCGGCGGTGTGCTCGAGAATGCCCTTGACGCGCACGCGGACGGTCGCCTCGGCCACTGGCTCTCCGGCGGCGGTCTGCTCCTCCACGATGACGCGGTACGCGTCGAGCTCGAAGTACGGCCGGTGACGGCCGAGAGCCCGCTCCATCAGCAGCTCGAACGACGCCTCCGCCCCCTCGAACTGGAATCCCTGGTCCTCGAGCGCCTTGAGCCGGTCGAGGATCCGCCGGGAGTCCGGCGTGTCGTGGTCGAGGTCGATGCCGTACTCGCGCGCCTTCCAGAGCACGTTGGACTTACCGGCCAGTTCGGACACGAGCACCCGCCGGTGGTTGCCGACGGCCTCGGGATCGATGTGCTCGTACGTCTCGGGGTGCTTCTGCACCGCCGAGACGTGCATGCCACCCTTGTGAGCGAAGGCCGAGTCGCCGACGTAGGGCTGGGCCGACCACGGGGTGCGGTTGGCCAGCTCGGCCACGAAGCGGGAGAGGTCGCGCAGTTCGCGCAGGTGCGGTGTGGGGATGCAGTCGAGGCCGAGCTTTAGCACCAGGGTCGGGATGATCGACACGAGGTTTGCGTTGCCACAGCGTTCGCCGAACCCGTTCACGGTGCCCTGCACCTGGTCGACGCCCTCCAGGACCGCGGCCAGCGAGTTCGCCACCGCGCACTCGGCGTCGTTGTGCACGTGGATCCCGAGCGGCGTCTGCACCACCCGCTTCACGGCCTGCACGATGGCCACGAGGTCCGCGGGCAGCGTGCCGCCGTTGGTGTCGCACAGCACCAGCCAGTGGGCGCCGGCGGTCTCGGCCGCCTTCAGGGTGGCCAGCGCGTACTCGCGGTTGGCGCGGAAGCCGTCGAAGAAGTGCTCGGCGTCGAACAGCACCTCCTCCATCCGCGGCCGCAGCCAGGCGATCGAGTCGTGAATCATGGCGACGTTCTCGGCCAGCGTGGTCTCCAGCGCGCCGGTGACGTGGAAGTCCCAGGACTTGCCCACGATGGTCGCCACCGGCGCGCCCGATTCGAGGATCGCCTGCATGTTCGGATCGGACGCGGTGGCGCCACCCGCCCGCCGGGTCATCGAGAAGGCGGCCAGCTTGGCGTGCTTGAGGGTGACGTCCTGCATGCGGCGGAAGAAGCGCAGGTCCTTGGGATTGGACCCGGGCCAGCCGCCCTCGATGTAGTGGATGCCGAAGGCGTCCAGCCGGCTGCACAGGCGGACCTTGTCCTCCATCGAGAACGACACCCCCTCGCCCTGGGTGCCGTCGCGCAACGTCGTGTCGTAAATCTTGATCAACCGGCGCATTTCGGCTCCTTACCCTGTACGGTCCCGCCATCATCCGTCGCCGGTCGCCAGGGTGTCAAGAATTGCGCCGGCGGGTACCATGGCGACGAGCGTCCAGATCAAGCCGGGAGGTCGCGCAACCATGAAGCCACTCACCGTCATTGGCGTCATCCTGATCGTCATCGGCATCGTGGCGCTGGCCTACCAGGGGATCACCTACACGACGAGCGAGAAGGTCGTCGATCTCGGCCCGCTCAAGGTCGAGGCGAAGCGGGAAAAGACGATACCCCTGCCGCCGGTCGCCGGCGCCGCCGCCCTGGTGGTCGGCGTCATCCTCGTCGTGGTGGGCAGCCGGAGGTAGGCGCCGGCCCCCTGGCCAGACGCGCCTCCAGGCGCGCCTTCACGACCGGCCACTCGTCGTCGAGGATCGAGTAGTACACGGTGTCGCGCTGGTAGCCGCGCACCTGCATGTGCCGGCGCAGCACGCCCTCGCGCACGGCGCCGAGCCGGGCGATGGCCTCCTGCGAGCGCACGTTGCGGCCGTCGGTCTTGAGCGCGACGCGCACGCAACCCAGCCGCTCGAAGCAGTGGCGCAGGAACAGGTACTTCGACTCGGTGTTGGCCGGCGTCCTCCAGAACTCGGGGGCCAGGAAGGTCGCGCCGATCTCCACCTGGCGGTCGGCCGGGCGGACGTCCAGCAAACGGGTAGAGCCGATCGCGCGCCCGGTCGCGTTCCAGATCTGGGCGAACGCCAGGCTCTGCCCCCGCGCCATCGTCGCGCGCGCCTCGCGGACGAGCGTCAGCGTGTCGTCCAGCGTGGTGGGCGGCGGCCAGGCCAGGTACCGGCACACCTCCTCGTCCTGCATGACCGTGAACAGATCGGGCGCGTGGCGCTCCTCGAGCGGCGCCAGGGTGAGCCAGGTCCCGGTCAGCGTGACGGGTGTGAGATCCACGCCTCAGACGACGCCGGCGGCGCGCAGACGCGCGATCTCGCCGCGCGGGAGCCCGAGCACCCCCCGCAGGACGCGCTCGGTGTGCTGGCCGAGCAGCGGTGGGGGCGTGCTGGCCTTGCCGGGGGTGGCGTGAAGGCGGATCGGGACCCCGAGCACGCGCACCTCTCCGGCCTTGGAATGCGGCAACGTGACGATCATGCCCCGCGCCTTCAGATGGGCGCTCTCGCAGACCTCGGCGACCGTGCGGATGCGGCCGGCGGGGACACCCACCGCCTCGAAGCGCTTCAGCCAGTCGTCGGCCGCGCGGGCGGCCAGGATCTCGTTGAGGCGCGGGACGAGCACGTCGCGGTTCTGCACGCGCGCGGCCTCGGTCGCGTAGCGCGGGTCCTTCATCAGCTCGGGATGCTCCAGGGCCGCGCAGCAGCGCTCCCAGAGCGAGTTGTTGGCCACGCCCAGGGTGAGGTAGGCATCGGCGGCGCGGAAGACCTCGTAGGGCACGATCGAGGGGTGTTTGTTGCCGCGGCGACCCGGCTTCTGTCCGGTCCCGAAGTAGATCCCGGCCTGGTAGGTGAGCAGCGCGGCCATCGCGTCCTGCATCGAGATCTCGACCTTCTGGCCACGCTTCGTGCGGTGGCGAGCCAGCAGGGCCAGGGTGACGCCGTGGGCTGCCGACATACCGGCCACGAGGTCGGCGATGGACGTGCCTACCTTCACCGGCGGACCGTCCTCGAAGCCCGTGATGTCCATGATGCCCGACTCGGCCTGCACCACGAGATCGTAGCCGGCGCGGGCCGCCTCCGGTCCCGACTCGCCGAAACCAGACACCGCGCAGTAGACGAGCTTGGGGTTGAGACGGGCCAGTGCCTTGTAGCCGAGGCCGAGCCGCTCCATCGTGCCCGTGCGGAAGTTCTCGAGCACGACGTCGCTCTGGCGGGCGAGCTTCTGGAAGATCGCCCGACCCTCGGGCGCCTTGAGATTGAGCGTCAGGCTTTGCTTGTTGCGGTTCACCGCCATGAAGTACGTGGCCTCGCCGCCGACGAACGGGGGCCACGCGCGAGTGTCGTCGCCCTTGCCGGGCTCCTCGATCTTGACGATCTCGGCGCCCATGTCGCCCAGGATCATGGAGCAGAACGGCCCAGCCAGCACCCGGGTCAAGTCGAGCACGCGCACCCCGGCCAGAGGACGGTCAACTCGCGGC
>JBKOZA010000046.1:0-2657 GCA_046725675.1 Candidatus Methylomirabilota bacterium | reverse complement strand
CGGGCCCGCAGCGAGTTGACGTTCCAGGTCGCGATCCGCATGTCCGTTCCTGCGCGTCATCATAGCCGAAGCCCCAAGACCGCTCCCGGCGCGGACACGGTATGATCGGGGCCGTCGACCCCGGCGCAGGGAGGGCCCCGTGAGCAAGCTGGCGCGCGCCGTCGAATTGCTGGAGGCGGGAGCCTGGCAGCAGGCCCACACGATCGTGCAGGAAGACAAGTCCGCCCTCGCCGCGTGGCTGCACGGCATCGTCCACACGCTGGAGGGCGACCTCGACAACGCGCAGTACTGGTACCGCAAGGCCGACCGCGTGTTCCGCGGGGCCGAGGCGGTGGCCGAGGAGCTGGCGGCGGCGCGCCGGAGCCTGCCGGAGTGACGATCGCTGCCGACGCGGGCGTGCAGTCGGCCATCGGCCTGCTGTCGGCCTGGACCGAGTCCCAGATGGCGTACAGCGGCCTGCCCGGCCTGTCGATCGGGCTCGTGCACGATCAGGAGCTCGTCTGGGCCGCCGGCTTCGGGCGGGCCTCGCTCGAGCCGGCCCGGCCGGCGACTCCCGACACGCTCTATCGCATCGCCTCCATCACCAAGCTCTTCACGAGCACGGCGATCATGCAGCTGCGCGACGCCGGCAAGCTGCGGCTGGACGATCCGCTCGTCGAGCACCTGCCGTGGTTCCGCTTGGGGCGCGCTCACGCCGAGGCGCCGCCGATCACGATCCGCCATCTGCTCACGCACACCGCCGGGCTGCCGCGCGAGGCCGGCCTGCCGTACTGGACCGACGGCGAGTTCCCGACGGTGGAGCAGGTCCGCGCCCGCCTGGCCGAGCAGCCGGCGGCACTGCCGACCGAGACCGAGTGGAAGTACTCGAATCTCGGCCTGGCGCTGGCGGGCGAGGTGGTGGCCACGGTCTCGGGTCGCGCTTACCCAGACTACGTGGCCGAGCACGTCCTGGAGCCGCTCGGCATGCGCCGCACGTGGGTGACGACGCCGCCCGTGGACCACCCCGACCTCGCCACCGGCTACTCGCGCCGGCTGCCGGCCGACGACCGCAGCCGCGCGCCGTTCACCGACTGCCGGGGCATCACACCCGCTGCCAACATGACGACCTCGGTGAGCGACCTGGCGCGATTCGCCATGCTGCAGTTCCGCGACGGACCGCCGGGCGCTGCCCAGATCTTGCGAAGCAGCACCCTGCGCGAGATGCAGCGCGTGCACTGGCTGGAGCCTGACTGGGAAGCCGGCTGGGGCCTCGGCTTCCGGATCATGCGCACCAGGGGCAAGACCTACGTCGGCCACGGCGGCGCGCTGCGCGGCTACCGCACGCTGGTGCAGCTCTGTCCGGCCGATCGCGTGGGCGTGATCGTGCTGACCAACGCCGACGACGGCAATCCGCTGCAGTTCGCCGACAAGGCGTTCCAGTGGGTGGCCCCCGCCATCGTCAAGGCGGTGGCGGCGGCGGCGCCGGCTCTGCACGCGGGCTGGGAGCGCTACGCCGGCCGGTATCGGAGCGCGTGGGTCGACGTCCAGGTGCTCGCCGTCGACGGCCGGCTGGCGATGATCGATCCCTCGCAGCCCGATCCCATGCTCACGGTGACGTGGCTGCACCCCGAGTCGGAGCACGCGTTCCGCAGCGAGACGAAGAACGGGTTCGGAAGCCACGGTGAGCGCGCCGTCTTCGAGCTGGGCGGCGACGGCCGCGTGGTCCGGCTGAAGGTCGGCGACAATTTCCTCACACCGGTGGCGAGCTGGTAGCACGACAGGAGGGAACATGCTCGAGGTCGAGACTCCCAAGGACCTGCTGCAGCACGTCGGGCGCGACCTGGGCCCGTCGGATTGGATGACCGTGGACCAGGCGATGATCGACAAGTTCGCCGACGCCACCGGCGATCACCAGTGGATCCACGTCGACGTCGAGCGCGCGCGCCGGGAGATGCCGGGCGGCAAGACGATCGCCCACGGCTACCTGACGCTGTCGCTGGTGCCGCGGCTGGCGGCCACGCTCATGCGCGTGAAGAATCGCAGCCGGGGCGTCAACTACGGCTCCAACAAGGTCCGGTTCATCTCGCCCGTGCCGGCCGGCGCGCGCATCCGGCTCCGCCAGCGCATCGCCAACGTGGAGGAAATCGAGGGTGGCGTCCGCGTGACTTCCCAGATGACGGTCGAGATCGAGGGCCAGCCGAAGCCCGCCCTCGTCGCCGAGACGATGGGCCTGTCCTACGCGTAGCCGTCAGCGGCGGGCGACGGCGACGAGGCGCTCGGCCTCGAGGTCGTAGGGGCGGCCGTCGAGGGCGCCGTACAGGTCGATGCGCGTAAAGCCGCCAGCGCCGAGCAGCGCCCTCAGCTCCTGGCCGGAGTAGATCCGTAGGACGAACTCGAACGTGCGGGCGCGCCCGTCGCGCACGACCGTCCATTCGTTGCGCACTCGGCTCCAGTCGTCGACGACGTGGTGTCGCTGCACCAGCAGCGCGCCGTCCGCCGTGCGCTGCGACACCGTCGGGTGGAGGACCCGCGCCAGGCGCTCCTTGCCCACCACGTCCATCACGAGCACGCCGCCGGGCCGGAGGCTGCGGCGGACGTTCTGCAGCACGCGCAGGTCGTCAGCGCGGTCCTCGAAGTAGCCGAACGAGGTGAACAGGCTCAGGGCCAGCTCGAACGCG
>JBKOZA010000045.1:0-6612 GCA_046725675.1 Candidatus Methylomirabilota bacterium | reverse complement strand
ATCGGGAGCAACCCCCGCGCCTCCAGGCGACGGATGGCGCGCAGGGCGCGGTCGAAGCTGCCGCGGCCGCGGATGGCGTCGTTCCGCGCGCGGTCGGGGTCGTCGAGGCTGACGCGGAGCTCCAGCGAGTAGCGGGCGGCCCCGGCCAGCGCGCCCAGGGCCTCGGCGGTGGCTTCGTCGACGAGCGTGCCGTTGGTGAGCACCGTGGTCGGCGCTCGCTCCAGCGCGAACTGCAGCAGCGGCAGGATCTGGCGATGCAGGAACGGCTCACCGCCGGTGAAGTACACCTCCTTGACGCCGAGCGCGGCGGCCTCGTCGATCCGCTGGCAGACCTCTCCGGCCTCCAGCGGCGCCAGCCACGGCTCGGTCGGGCCGCTGGCGTTGATGCAGTGGACGCACTGCAGGTTGCACCAGGTGCCGGTGATCTGCACCCACAACGCGTCGAGGTGGCGGAACGGCGCCGCCGCCGGTGGGGTCAGGGTCGCGGCGGGTGCTGGAGCGTCCATCGGTAAGGCCGGAAGCCCTGGCAGGGAGACGCGCCCGCCGCGAGCGCGGCGCGGGCGGGCCCCTCGTCGAGATACCGCAGCAGGAAGGCGGCGAGGCCGCCGGCCTCTTCGAAGTCGGCGCGGTACCACTTGAAGATGCGCGAGCAGAGCACGCGGGGGCCGGCGAGCGCGACCTCCTGGTTGACGAAGTTGCGCGCGGCGAGGTCGAGCTGCGCGTCGACGGCGTCCGCGCGATAAACGCCGACCGGCGGGCAGGAGGCGGCGCCGCACGTGATGGCGCAGTGGTAGCGCGGATCGGGCGGGGTCAGCGCCAGGGCCAGGCGCGGGTCGCTCCGGCCGAACGGGCGCAGGGGGGGGAGCTTGCGTCGGCGGTTGCCGCGCAGCACGCCGTGCTCGACCTCGTCGAGCGAGAACACGAGGCCGCCCACGCGGTAGCTGACCCGGCCGAAGAAGTTCCAGACGCGCAGCACGCTGGTGCGCACGCCGAGGCGCACGATGCCGTGCAGCGCGAGCGCGTTGTAGACGTTCAGCCAGAAGGCCAGGCGTGCCGGACGCGCGTCGACCGCGCGGAGGTCGACACCGGCCAGCGCACGCGCCGCCAGCTCCGCTGCGGCGAACTGCCCCGACACGGCCAGCCGCGCGTAGTCCACGCGCCCGCCCTCGTCGGTGTGAGCGCCGAGGGCGGCCAGCATCGCGGCCTGCACCTGCTCGGCGGCCGGCCCGGCGTCGGCCCTGGCGTCGGGCTCGGCCTCGTTCAAGACGATTCGGCTCATGGGGCCCACACTCTACAGCGCCGGCCGGCCCGGCGAACGGAAAACCGAAGATTTCACACGAATGTGACGAGCGGGTGCGCTCCCTGGGGCAGGCTCGGGTGGTCTATCCTCCTCGATAGGAGACCGCGATGGCGAGAGGCGTGTGGATCGGTCTGGCCCTGGCAGCCCTGGCCCTGGCGACTCTACCGGTGAGCGCCCAGGTCCCCCGGCCGGGAGGGGCCGCGCCCGATGTCGTCGGGACCCCGTGGATCAACAGCGCGCCCCTCACGCTGTCCGCGCTGCGGGGCCGGGTGGTGTTGGTGGAGTTCTGGACCTATGGCTGAATCAACTGTCGCAACGTGATCCCGCAGTTGCGGGACTGGCACGCTCGCTATCAGAAGTCCGGGCTCACGATCGTCGGCGTGCACACGCCCGAGTTCCTGTGGGAGAAGCCCTACGACAAGGTCGTCGAGGCCACCGGACGGCTCGGCATCCAGTACCCGGTCGTGCAGGACAACGACTACGCCATCTGGAACCGCTGGGGCGTGCGCGCGTGGCCGACGACCACGCTCGTCGACAGGCGAGGCGTGCTTCGCTACCGTCATATCGGTGAAGGGGCCTACGCGGAGACCGAGGCGATGATCCGGCAGCTGCTGGCGGACACCCCCTGACGAGCGTGCGTTCCGCGACCGCGCGCCTGTCGGCCCTCGCCCTGGTCGGGATCGCGGCACCCGCCGCGGTGGTGGCGGTGCTCGGCTACGTCTCGCTGCGACAGTGGCAGGCGTCCGCCGAGCTGCTGTTCCGCGAGCAGGCCCGCGACGTGGCGGTGATGGCGGCGCAGAAGGTCGACATGGTCCTGCGCCACGCCGACGACGCATTCCTGGACCGGCTGCAGGCCCAGCTCGCCGCCGGCGACGACACGGCGGCCGCGCTCGACCGCCTGGTGGTCGAGGCTCCCCTGGTGCGGCGGCTCTACCTGATCGAGCGCGGCGGCCGCCTGAAGTATCCCGCCGCGTGGCGCGACGACGATGCGGCGGTCTTCGAGCCGGCCGTGCGGGCCCTGCCGGCGGGCGCTTGGGAGCGCGGGAGCAAGCGGCAGGTGGTGGCGGGGACGCCCGTGTGCCTGGCGGTGCTGAGGACCTCGCGCCGGGAGCCGGTGGCGGCGGCGTACACGCGTGACGTCGAGGCGCTGCGACGCGAGGTGCTGGAGACCTCTCTGGCCAGCCTCGAGTCGCCCACGATCGTGGCGGTGCTCGACGCCGCCGGCGGAGCCGTCTACAGCCGGGCGCCGCTCGACCGCGCCGAGCGGTTGCTGGCCGTCGAGCTGGGCGAGGAGCTGCCGCACTGGCGGATCGCGGTCTACGCGCCGCCGGGCACGACGCCGCGCGACGCCGTTCGTCGCCAGGTGATGATGTTCACCGGCGCCTTCGCCGGCCTGCTGGTGATGCTGGGGGTCGGCATCGTGCTGTGCTGGCGTCTGCTGCGCCGCGAGACCGAGATGGCCCGGCTCAAATCCGACTTCGTCGCCAACGTGTCTCACGACCTGAAGACGCCGCTGTCGGTGATCCGGATGTTCGGCGAGACGCTGGAGCTGGGACGGGTACCGGACGACGCGCGCCGCCGCGAGTACTACCGTGTCATCACCCGCGAGAGCGAGCGGCTGTCGCGGCTCATCGACAACGTGCTCGACTTCTCGCGCATCGAGGGTGGGCGCCGCCGCTACGAGCGGACGCCGACCGCGGTGGAGCCGCTGGTGCGCGACACGCTGGAGGCCTTCGCGTACCCGCTCGAGCAGCAGGGCTTCAAGCTGGAGGTGAACGTCGCCGCCGACCTGCCCGAGGTGCCGATGGACGCCGACGCCGTCGGCCAGGCCCTGGCCAACCTCGTCGACAACGCGGTGAAGTACTCGGCGACCGAGCGCGTGATCACCATCGACGCGCGGCGCGAGGGAGCGCGCCTAGCCCTCAGCGTCGCCGACCGCGGGGTCGGGATCCCCCCGGGCGAGCACGCACGGATCTTCGAGAAGTTCTACCGGGTCGGACAGAGCGAGACGCAGGGACGGCGTGGCAGCGGGGTGGGGCTGGCCCTGGTGCGGCACGTCGTGGAGGCCCACGGCGGCGCGGTGACGGTGCAGAGTGCCCCGGGCCAGGGCAGCCGGTTCACCCTGTGGCTGCCGCTCGAGGAGCGCTGATGCCGCGCATCCTCATCGTGGACGACGAGCCGGCCATCGTTCGGGGCCTGGAGGACAACCTGCGCTTCGAAGGGTACGAGACCCTGACGGCGACGAGCGGCGACGAAGGCCTCGCCCGCGCGCTCGGCGAGGCGCCCGACCTCGTGCTGCTCGACGTGATGATGCCGGCGCGCTCGGGGTGGGACGTCTGCCGCGAGCTCCGGCGGCGCGGCGTCGACGTCCCCATCATCATGCTCACCGCCCGCGGCGAGGAGACCGACCGTGTGCGCGGGCTGGAGCTGGGCGCCGACGACTACATCACCAAGCCCTTCTCACTGCGGGAGCTGCTGGCGCGCGTGCGCGCGGTGCTCCGGCGGCCGGGACCGCGGCAGAAGTTCGAGGAGCTGGCCCTCGGCGACGTCCGCGTGCACCGGCGCGGGCGCCGGGTGACGCGGGCGGGCCGCGAAGTCCGGCTCACGCGCAAAGAGTACGAGCTGCTCGTCTACCTGGTCGAGCACCAGGGTGACGTCGTCACCCGCGAGCGGCTTCTGGACGAGGTCTGGGGGTACGAGCGCTTCCCGACCACTCGCACCGTGGACACCCACGTGCTGCGCCTGCGCCGCAAGCTCGAGGCCGATCCGGATCGGCCCCGCTTCATCCACACCGTGCACGGGCAGGGGTATCGGCTCGTCGTCTCGTGAGATGCTGAACCAGGGGGAATCGTCATGACGCTGCGCTATTCGGACGTCACACCCGAGAGGCTCTACCTGAGCCGCCGTGAGCTGATGGCGGGCGCCGCCGCGCTGGCCATCGTGGGCTGCGACGCCTCCACCGACGCGACGGCGGCGGCCCCCACCGGCGCGCCGCTCAAGGCCACGACCAACCCGGCCTACCGGGTCGCCGATCCGCTCACCAAGGTCGAGGCGGCGACCACGTACAACAACTTCTACGAGTTCGGCACCAACAAGGACGACCCCGCCCGCCTGGCCGGCACGCTGAAGCCGCGTCCCTGGCACGTGCAGGTCGACGGGCTGTGCGCGAAGCCCCGAACGTTCGACATCGAGGAGATTTTGAAGCTGGCCCCGCTGGAGGAGCGCATCTACGTGCTGCGCTGCGTGGAGGCCTGGTCGATGGTGATCCCGTGGATCGGCTACCCTCTGGCCGCGCTGCTCAAGCAGGTCGAGCCGCGGCCGGGCGCCAAGTACGTCGAGTTCACCACGCTGAAGGATCCCGAGCAGTTCCCGGCCCAGAAGCCCAGCTTCCTCGGTTTCGGCTCGCTCGACTGGCCGTACTCCGAGGGACTGCGGCTGGACGAGGCGCTGCATCCGCTGACGCTGCTCACCGTTGGCATGTACGGCCAGGTCCTGCCCAATCAGAACGGCGCGCCCGTGCGCATCGTCGTGCCCTGGAAGTACGGCTTCAAGAGCGCCAAGTCGATCGTGCGTATCCGTCTCACCGACGCCGAGCCGAAGACGGCCTGGAACAAGGCGGCCCCCCAGGAGTACGGCTTCTACTCCAACGTCAACCCCAGCGTCGATCACCCCCGCTGGAGCCAGGCGACGGAGCGGCGCATCGGCGAATTCCGTCGCCGGCCGACGCTGATGTTCAACGGCTACGCCGAGCAGGTCGCGTCCCTGTACGCGGGGATGGATCTCAAGAAGAACTACTGAGCGTGTCGGTCCGGACCCGCGTCGCGCTGAAGGTCGGCGTGTGGGTGGTGGCCCTGGTGCCGCTGGCCCGCCTGCTCTACGGGTTCTGGATCGACGATCTCACCGTCAACCCGATCGAGTACGTCACCCGCGAGCTGGGGCAGACCGCGCTGCGGCTGTTGCTGGCGAGCCTGGCGGCGACGCCGCTGCGGATCCTGTTCGGGCTGAGCTGGCCGCTGACGTTGCGCCGGCTGCTCGGTCTCTTCGCGTTCTTCTACGTCTGCCTGCACTTCGGCGTCTGGATCGTGCTCGACCACTTCTTCGACTGGCGAACCATGACCGACGACGTCGTGAAGCGTCCGTGGATCACCGTCGGAGTGACGGCCCTGCTGCTGCTCGTCCCGCTGGCCGCCACCTCCACGACGGGGATGATCAAGTGGATGGGCGGCGTGGCCTGGCGACGGCTCCATCGTCTCGTCTACGTCGCGGCCGTGCTCGGTGTGTTGCACTACATCTGGCTGGCCAAGAAGGTGCTGATTCAGCCGTGGGTGTACGCCACGCTGCTGGCCGTGCTGCTCGGCATCCGGGCCGCCGACGCGCTCCGCCGACTCGCCCGGCGCCGCCGCCCGGTGCTCGCGTGACGGATGACGCCGGGCCGGTCGGCGCACGTGGTAGGCTCTCGCCGATGACGAGGTGGCGCACGGCGATGGTCGGGGCGGCGTTCCTGCTCGCGCTGGCCGCCGGCTGCGCGACGCCGACCCCGGCGCCGGAGACGACGGCGGCGCCGGCGCCTCCGCCAACCCCGCGGGCGGCGGCCACGGCATCCACGGCAGTCACGGCGGCCACCCCCACGCGCGAGGTGCTGCCCAACGGCGTCGTGCTCATCATGCAGGAGCACCGCGCCGCCGACGTGGTGGCCGTGCAGCTCTGGATCCGCGTGGGCGGGCGGGACGAGCAGCCGGAAGAGCTGGGGCTCAGCCACTACCTGGAGCACATGCTCTTCAAGGGGACGCCCACCCGGCCGCCGGGCTCGATCGACCGGCTCATCGAGGGACTGGGCGGCACCAGCAACGCGTTCACGTCGTACGACTTCACGCACTACGACATCGTCGTCCCCTCGGCGGCCACCCGGACCGCGCTCGAGATCCTGGCCGACATCGCGGTCAATGCCGCCTTCGTCCCCGACGAGCTGGAGGCCGAGAAGAAGGTCGTCTTCGAGGAGATGAGCCTCACCGAGGACGATCCCGAGAAGTTCCTGACCCGGCGGCTGTCGGAGGTCGCGTACCGCAACCATCCCTACGGCCGGCCCATCCTGGGGACGCGCGAGCTGGTGCAGAGCCTCACGCGCGACCGGCTGGACGCCTACTACAAGAAGCACTACGTCCCCCGCAACATGGTGGTGGTCGTCGTCGGCCCCCTGGCGCCGGCCGCGGTGCGGCCGCTGGCGACGGCCACGTTCGGACGACTCACCGGACCGGGAGCCGCCCGCCCGCCGTCGGCGGCGGTGCCGCCGCTCACCGGCGGGCGGCGCGAAG
>JBKOZA010000044.1:0-8984 GCA_046725675.1 Candidatus Methylomirabilota bacterium | reverse complement strand
GGCGTGCCCATCATCGCCGCCGCCCGTTGCACTCCCGCCACGGCCTCCATGTCACGGCTGAGTCGCATGAGCGTGACGGAGTCCTGGTAGACGCTGCGCTGAACGAAGTTCCAGACCGGCACCGCCTGATCCTACCCCACGCGCGAGCCAGCCGCGTGCGGGCTCGCCCTCGGCTACTTCGGCGGGGTGATGCCGTACGCGCGGATCTTGCGGTAGAGGTGGCTGCGCTCGATGCCGAGCCGCTCGGCGGTGCGCGTCATGTTCCAGTCCTGGGCGCGCAGCTCGGCCACGATGTAGGCGCGCTCGAAGTTGTCGCGGGCCTCCTTCAGGGGCTTGCCGTCCCCGAGCGCCGCGGGGGGCGCGTCCGTCTTGGGACGTAACGGCGGCGGCACGTCGTCGGCGCCGATCTCGTCGCCGGGCACCATGATGACCAGCCGCTCGACCATGTTGCGCAGCTCGCGGACGTTGCCGGGCCAGTCGTAGGTCATGAAGTAGGTCAGCGCCGCCGGCGCCACGGTCTTGAGCCGCTTGCCGTTCTCCGCGCAGAACACGCGGATGAAGTGCTCGACGAGCGGCGGCACGTCCTCCTTGCGCGCGCGCAGCGGAGGGACCTCGATGGGGATCACGTTGAGCCGGTAGAAGAGGTCCTCCCGGAACCCGCCCTGCGCGATGAGCGAGACCACGTCGCGGTTGGAGGCGGCGATGACCCGCACGTCGACCCGCAGCGTCTCGCGGCCGCCTACGCGCTCGAAGGCCTGCTCCTCGAGGGCCCGCAGCACCTTGGCCTGCGTCTTCAGGCTCATGTCGCCGATCTCGTCGAGGAAAAGCGTGCCGCCGTCGGCGGCCTCGAACTTGCCGCGCCGGCGGGCGCTGGCGCCGGTGAAGGCGCCGCGCTCGTGCCCGAACAGCTCGGATTCGATCAGCTCCTCGGGGATGGCGGCGCAGTTGACCTCGACGAACGGCTGGGCGGCCCGCGCCGACAGCGTGTGGATGGCCCGGGCCACCAGCTCCTTGCCGCTGCCGTTCTCGCCGTGGATGAGCACGCGCCCGCTGCTGGGGGCCGCCGTCGCGATCTGCGCGCGGAGGGCGCGCATGACCGCGCTCTCGCCGATGATCTCGGTGCGCTGCTCGAGCCGGGCGCGCAGGGCCGCGTTCTCGCGCTCGAGGCGGCCGTGCTCGAGCGCGCGGCTGGCGGTGACGAGCGTCTTCTCGAGCGACAGGGGCTTCTCGATGAAATCCCAGGCCCCCAGGCGGGTGGCCTTGATCGCGGTCTCGATGGTGCCGTGGCCGGAGATCATGACCACGGTGGCCTCGGGGCGCAGGCGCTTGAGCTCGGCCAGCGTCTCCAGGCCGTCCATGCGGGGCATCCAGATGTCCATGAACACGAGGTCGGGCGTCTCGTCGGCGACTGCCTTGAGGGCCTCGGAGCCGGTCCCCACCGCGCTGACGCGGTAGCCCTCGTCCTCGAGGACGTCACGCAGCGCCTTCTGGATGGCCGGCTCGTCGTCGACGATCAGGATGTGCTCGCCGGGCACCGCCTACGCCTCCACCGCGGCCGGCGTGCGGGCCACCGGCAGCTCGATGGTGAAGCGGCTGCCGTGCGGCTCGTTGTCCTCCACGCTCACGGTGCCGCCGTGCTCCGTGACGATCTCGCTGACGATCGGCAGGCCCAGCCCCATGCCCGTGATCTTGGTGGAGAAGTGCGGCAGGAACAACTTGTCGCGATCCTCGAGCGGGACGCCGGGCCCGGTGTCGGTCACCACGATCCGCACCCGGCCCGGGTCGGGCAGGTGCAGCGTCTCCACCATCACCTCGCCCCGGGTGGCGGCGACCGCCTCCACCGCGTTGTCGACGAGGTTCAGCACGGCTCGCTTGATGTGATCCGGATCGACGTCGCAGAGGGGCACGTCGTCGGCGTGACGGCTGACGAGGGCCAGCCCGGGTTGCGACTCGCGGTAGAGCGTCACCACGCCCTCCACCAGCGGCCGCAGGTCTGTCGGTCGGGGGACGAACGCCGGCATGCGGGCGAAGCGCGAGAACTCGTCGACCAGGCGCCGTAAGCCGTCGACTTCCTTGACGATGGTGTCGGTGCACTCGGCCACCAGCCGGTGCTCCTCCTCGTCGCCCCAGCCGAGGCGGCGGCGCAGGCGCTGGGCCGAGAGCTGGATCGGCGTCAGCGGGTTCTTGATCTCGTGGGCGATGCGCTGGGCCACCTCCCGCCAGGCGGCCAGGCGCTGGGCCTTGAGCAGCTCGGTGAGGTCGTCGAAGACCACCACCGCGCCGCCGTACTCGCCGTTCTCACCGCGCAGCCCGGTGGCGGCGGCCAGCAGCGACAGGGGGGTGTTGCCCCGGCGTAGATGCAGCTCGACCGCGGCGCTGCCTGTGCGCGGGCGGCGCGCGCGATGCACCAGCGTCACGATCTCGCGCCCCTCCGCCCCCGCGAAGACCTCCTCCAGCATCCGCCCGACGCTGGCCGCCTCGGCGATGCCGAACATGCGGGCGGCCGCCCGGTTGATCGTCGTCACCCGACCCAGCGGGTCGAACGAGACGACCCCGGTCGTGATGGCCTCCAGCACCGTCTCGGTGTAACGCCGCCGATCCTCGAGCTCGGTGTGCTTGTCCTGCAGGTCGATGTACGCTTCCTCGAGCCGCCGCTTGGACTGTCCGAGATCGTCGGTCATCCGGTTGAACGACTCGACCAGTGTGCTGATCTCGTCGTCGCCCCGCGCCTGGACCTTGAAGGACAGGTTGCCGGCCGCCACCTCGCGCGTGCCCTCGGCGAGCTGCTCGATGGGGCCGGTGATCCCGCGGGCCAGATGCATTGCGAACCAGGCAAACGAGAAGACGACGATCAGCGTCATCAGCAGGAACAGCAGGATGTAGATGCCCTTGATCGGGTTCTTGAGCAGCTTGAGCTGCTTGTACTCGAGGAAGGCCTGCGAGATGCCCCGCACCTTCTGCTCGAGGCGCTCGGTCACGTGGGCGCCGACCACCACCGCGCCCACCACCCGGCGGCCGCCGTCGCGCGTCGACCAGATGGGCGTGACGGCCTCGATGAGGTCGCCGGTGGTCAGCTCGCGCACGGTGGTGACCTCCTGGCCGGCGAGGCCCCGCCGCACCTGCCCCTCGTTCAGCTCGCGCGTGGGCAGGTCGCCCAGGATCGGGTCGCGCACGTGGACCAGCTCCTGGCCGGCCGCGCTGACCACCGTGAGGGTGCCGATGGACAGGAGATCCTGCTGCTCGACGAGGTAGGAGGCCAGCACGTCGCGGCGGTCCTCCCGGAGGAGGCCGTCGCGGTCGATCACGCGGGCGATGTGCTGGCCCTGGCGCAGCGCGGTGCGCTCGAGGTTGGTGTAGTACGTCTGGGCGACCGCCAGAGCCTGGTCCAGCGGGCGCTCGACCTGCGGCTTGAACCAGCCCTCGATGGACTTGTTGATGAAGTTGGACGCGATCACGAAGATGAGCCCGGCCGGCGCCACCGAGAGCAACAGGAAGGCCAGCACGAGCTTGGCCCGGAACCGGGCGCCGATGACGTTCTGCCGCCGCTCCAGCCACAGCTTCACGAGGTTGCGGAAGAGCAACAGGATCAGCAGCAGCAGCACGATCAGGTTCAGGTTGAACAGCGCGAAGATGACGATGTTGGAGGCGACCGGCAGCTCGGGCGCGAAGATCCCGAGGTCGAACGCGGTGGCGCCGCCGATGAGCAGCAGGAAGGCGGCGATGATGACGAGGTTGCGCTTGTGGCGGTTCTGGTCGCTCAGCAGTGGCATGGGCTACTGCACCCGGAGAATC
This sequence comes from Candidatus Methylomirabilota bacterium, assembly GCA_046725675.1. Taxonomy (GTDB): domain Bacteria; phylum Methylomirabilota; class Methylomirabilia; order Rokubacteriales; family CSP1-6; genus AR5. Next base: position 5,192 of record JBKOZA010000044.1, on the reverse strand, counting down.
GTGCGGTAGTCGGTCTGCCGCCTGGCCTCCTCGGCGGTGCCGGCCATGCGGGTCACGAACGAGTTGTCACCGTTCAGCGCGGCCTCGACGTGCACGCGCACGTAGATGACCTCGGCCGGGTCGAGGCTGCTGGCCGGCGTGAGCTTCAGCCCCCGCACCTCGGACAGCACCCGCTGGGCGTCGCGCAGGTCGCGCGTCACGTGGGGCGCCCGGGCGTCCCCCTTCACCACGCTCACCTTGTACTCCTTGGTGACGACGTTGTAGGTGAGGGCGCGCTCGACCACCTTGGTCAGCAACAGGCTGTCGCGCCAGAACCGGTTGTACTGCCACAGCTCGACGGTGTACCGCAGGTGGGCGGGGATGCCGCTCTGCATCCCTTCCTGGAAGCCGGGGGCGAGGGCGCCGAGCACCGCCACGTTGACGGTGAGCTCGTGGTCGTTCAGGAAGACGTCGAGGTCGGTGATGCGGAGGTCGGCGCCCGCCGGAGCCGCGATCGCCACGACCAGCGTCGCCAGCACCGCCGCCCGGAGGGAACGCGCGTGACTGACCGCACCCATAGCGAACGCGTCATTATACCGTCCCGGCTCGCCGGGCCCGGTACCGCTGGGCGCGGGTCAGACGGTGGCGGGGGCGGGAGCGAACCCGTCGGTGCGCTCGACGGCGTCGACCACGGCGGCCACCCGGAGGGCGGCACCGGCGGTACGTCGCTCCAGTCCGAGCGCCCGCTGGAGCGCCACGACCAGCGCGAAGTTGAGCGCGTGACCGCCGTTGCGCGCGATCACGTGACCCTGGATCGGCCGGCCGAGCAGCGCGAGGTCGCCGATCAGGTCGAGGATCTTGTGGCGCACGAACTCGTCGCGGAAGCGCAGGCCGTTGAGCGTGCCCCGCTTGCCGATCACGATCGCGTTGTCGAGCGAGCCACCGAGCGCCAGCCCGTGCTTGCGCATCGCTCCCAGGTCGGTCAGGAAGCCGTACGTGCGCGCCGGCGCGAACTCGCTGACGAACGACTCCTCCGTGGGCACCACCGACAGGGTCTGCAGCCCGATGGCCGGATGCTCGTTGTCGAGCGTGTAGCTGATCCGGAACTCGCTGGAGGGCACGATCTGGATCCAGCGGCCCCCCTCGCCCACGCCCACCGGCTGGGTGATCGTGATGGGTCGACGCCGCGCGCCCTGCGTCGCGCGGCCGGCCGAGTTCAACAGGGCCACGAACGGCTTGGCGCTGCCGTCGACGGCGGGAACTTCGCCGCCCTCGATCTCGACGTCGAGGTTGTCGATGCCGAGGCCGCCGGCGGCGGCCATGAGGTGCTCGACCGTCTGGATGCGGTGGCCGTTGCAGCCGATGGTCGTGGCGTAGTGCGAGTCGACCACGCTCTCGGGCGCGGCGGGGATGGGGTGGCCGTCGTGGCCCACGCGGAAGACGATGCCGGAGTCTGAGGGCGCCGGCGACAGTACCAGGCGGGAGCGCTTACCTGAGTGGAGGCCGATCCCCTCCATCGCGACCGACCGCCGGATCGTCTGCTGACGCATAGCCGGGTGGAGGGTGAGCAACGCGGGTGCCACAGGTGTCGGTATTCTTAACATGTTGAAATAGCTAGGTATCCCGGGCCAGGCCAACTATGCGAGAGCATTCGCCGTCGCCCGGGTGACACGGGGTCAGAGGGCAAGGGTCTCGTTTATGAGACAGTGGCCGGGATCACACGTCGACGATGATTCTCGCCTCGTGGACGCCGTCCCGAACGCCGACGCGAACTTGATGATAGGTCGCGCCCTTCACCACGGTGCCAACCCGATGGCGACGCGGATCGACCGGCTCGCCGTGGAGCACGCCGTGGGCGAGCGTGTCGGTGCACACCGTCATCTCGACGGACCGCGCGACGAAGCCCTCGATCTCGTGAACGTAAAGGCACTCGTCGATCCAGGCCACCAGGAGTGACTCCGGGGCCTCGGCCTGGGCGCGCACCTCACGTCGCTCGCGCGGCTCAAGCTGCTCGGGGGACACCAGCAAGGCGCAGACGCCGAGCGTGACCTGGGCGAAGGCGTCGGCGCGCGTACGGCCCCAGCCCCGCACCCCGACGTCGGCCTCGACCTCGAAGTGCTCCCACCCGCCGGCGCTCATCCGAGATCGCCGAAGCGCGACTGAAGGATCGCCGCGAGGGCAGGCCCCACGGTCTCCGTGCGCAGGATGCGTGGACCGAGCGAGACGACGGTGAACCCCAGCTCGCGGGCCAGCTCCACCTCGGCGCGCGCCAGGCCTCCCTCGGGCCCGACCAGCACGACCGCCGAGCGTGGGGCGACCGCCGCCGCCAGCACGTCGCGGAGCGGCATGCCCTCGGCCTCCCACAGGCACAGGGGCAGATCGGCTGGCTGGCGGGCGGCGAGCACATCGGTCAGCAACCGCGGCGCCTCGACCTCGGGAATCACCGCCCGCCGGCTTTGCTTGGCCGCCTCGCGGGCCACACGCTGCCAGCGCCGCGCGCGGTCACGCCAACGGCCGGGCTCCAGGCGCACGATCGTCCGCTCGCAAAGCGCCGGCCGCACGCACGCCACGCCCAGCTCGGTGGCCGCGCGCACGATCGTCTCCATCTTGTCGCCCTTGGGCACGCCCTGGATCAGCGTGATGGCCAGCGGGGAGGCCCCGACGCCGGCCGCCTCGGCCAGCACGGTTCCGGTGGCGCGCTCGCCGATGCTCTCCAGCCGCACGGTGAAGTCGCGGCCGGCGCCGTCGGTTGCCAGCACCGTGTCACCGGGCCGCAACCGCAGCACACGAGCGAGGTGTCGGGACTCGTCGACGTCGAACGTCACGCGAGCGCCGGCCAGCTGGTCAGGCTGAAGGGTGAAGCGGCGCATGCCGGAGCACCAGGCTCGTCCATCCCTCGAGGCTGCGCGCGGCTTCGCGCCGGAAGCCGTGGGCGCCCAGCACGCCGACGACGTCGTCGGCCTCGGCCTCGAGCAAGCCGCCGAGGACGAGCGCGCCCCCGTCGTCGACGAGCCGTCGATAGGACGGCCCCAGGACGCGGTGGGCACTGGCCAATAGATTTGCCAGCACGAGCGGGGCGGGCGGGGCGGCGAGCGACGCGGCGTCGGCGACGAGCGCGCGCACCCGTCCGGCGACGCCGTTGCGAGCGGCATTGGCCCGCGTGGCGGCGACGGCGTCGGGATCGACGTCGCAGGCCAGCACGTCGATCACGCCGAGCCGGGCGGCGGCGATCGCGAGGATCCCGGAGCCGGTGCCGACATCGATCAAGCGCGCCGGCCGCTCGGCCGCGACCAGGCCCTCGAGCAGCTCGAGACAGCCCGCGGTGGTGCCGTGCTGGCCGGTGCCGAACGCGCGGCCGGGCTCGATGGTCACCACCACGCGGTTGCTCGTGGCCGGCGCCTCCCAGGGCGGGGCCACCAGCAGCCCCCGCCCGACGGCGATGGGCCGGAAGTGCTCGCGCCAGGCCGCCGCCCAGTCCGCATCGGCCACGGGCGTCAGGGTCGCGCCGGGGCCGGCCGCGAACCCGAGAGCGCGCAGCCCGTCGAGATACGCGTCGACACGCTCGACGAGCGCGGCCGAAGCGGGGGCGGGAAAGAAGGCGCGCAGCCGGGCGGGGGCGCCGGCGAGGCTCTCCTCGACGACGCCAACGGCGCCCAGCTCCCACAGGAAGTTCGTCACCGCCTCCGCCGCCTCGTCGCCCGCGTCCACCGTCAGCTCGACGTAGACAGCGCGACCGGCGGTCGTGGTCACCCGAGCAGCTTCTTCATGCGCTCGAGGAACGAGGCGGCGAGGGGGCCGCGCTCCCTGGACGCCGCCTCGAACGCCTCGAGCGCCTCCCGCTGGCCGGCGTTGAGCCTGGACGGGACCTCGAGCACCAGGCGGTAGCAGGCGTCGCCGTGGTTGCGGTCGCGCAGCCGCGGCATCCCGCGGCCGCGCAGCTTCAGCACGTGGCCGGGCTGGCTCCCGGCCGGGACCTTCAGCTTCGCCGTCCCGCCGAGGACCGGCACGTCCAGCTCGGTGCCGAGGGCCAGCTGCGGGAAGGAAACCGGCAGCTCGCAGTAGAGGTCGCTCCCGTTGCGAGAGAACATCGAGTGCGCGCCCACGTGCACCGCCACGTAGAGGTCGCCGGGCGGTCCGCCGTTGAGACCGCCCGAGCCTTCGCCGGTCAGCCGAAGCTGCATGCCGTCCTCGATCCCGGGCGGGATCTTCACCGACAGCAGGCGCTCGGCGCGCAGGCGCGCCTCGCCGCGACACGCCTTGCACGGGCTCTTGTTGATCTGCCCCTCGCCCATGCATCGGGGGCAGGGCCGGGCGACGGTGAGAAAGCCGTGGCTCATGCGGATCTCGCCGCGGCCGCCGCAGCCCTCGCACGCCACCTTGCGGGTGCCGGGCTCGCTGCCCGTCCCCCGGCACGTCTCGCACGTCTCCAGGCGCGGGATCTGCACCTTGGTCTCGAGCCCCGCCGCCGCCTCCTCGAGCGTGATCTTCAGCTCGTACTGCAGATCCTCGCCGCGCGCCGCGCGGGTGCGACGTCCGCGGCCGCCGCCGCCCAGGAAGTTCTCGAAGATGTCCTCGAAGAGCGAGCCGAAGCCGGCGTCGAAGTTCGGGCCGGAGCCGGTGCCGGGCGCGGTCCCGAAACGGTCGTAGTGCGCGCGCTTGTCGGGATCGGACAGGACGCCCCAGGCCTCGTTGATCTCCTTGAAGCGCTCCTCGGCCTGCTTGTCGCCGGGATTGCGATCGGGGTGGGACTGCATCGCCAGCGACCGGAACGCCTTCTTGAGCTCGGCGTCGGTCGCCTCCGGGCCAACGCCGAGGATCTCGTAGTAGTTGCGCGCCACTTACGCGGCGTCCTCGCCGGGCGCCGCCGCCACCGCGACCATCGCCGGCCGCAGGACGCGACCGTGCAGCAGGTAGCCCGGCGCCGTTTCCTGCACCACCGTGTCCGGCGCCGCCTCGCCGCTGACCACGCGGGCGACCGCCTCGTGACGGGCGGGATCGAACCGCTGCCCGACCGCCGAGTAGCGGGACAGCCCGGCGCGCTCCAGCACGCGCAGCAGCTCGCGCTGGATCAGCTCGACGCCCTCGGCCAGACCGCCGCTTCCGGCGGCGGCGCGGGCGGCGCCGAGGGCGCGGTCGAAGTTGTCGAGCACGGGGACGAGATCGCGCAGGAGCGACTCGTTGGCGTACTTGACGTAGTCCTCGCGGTCGCGCTG
>JBKOZA010000043.1:0-7387 GCA_046725675.1 Candidatus Methylomirabilota bacterium | reverse complement strand
CGGCGCCAGGCGGCTCAGGGTGAGCACGCTGCCGGTGGAGTCGACCTCGCACCGCGTTCGCCCTTTACCTTGCGCGCCCAGGGCGGCGTGGCTGCGGCGCAGGCCGAGCCACTGGCGATAGTAGTCGCGCAGCTCACGATGGCGGGGCGCGCCCGCCAGGGGGTGGCTCAGACGCGACCGTAGAAATGTCGCCGGCTCGCCGGGGTCGGGAATCTTGCCTTCCCAGCCGAAGCGGGCGAACTCGGCCGCGCGACCCCGGCGGACCGCCTCCGCCAGGGCGGGATCGATGAACGACGTGAAGAACTGGAAGGGAGACGTCTCGCCGTACTCCTCGCCCATGAACAGCAGCGGCAACGCCGGAGCGGCGAAGAGCAACGCGGCGGCCATCTTCGCCGCCGCGAACGGCACGATGGTCGACAGCCGGTCGCCCTGCGCGCGGTTGCCGACCTGGTCGTGGTTCTGCAGGCAGAAGACGAATCGCTCGCCGCCGAGGTCGGCGCTGGGAGTGCCACGCGGCCGGCCGAAGTAGTCGGACGGCTGGCCCTGGAACGCGAAGCCCTCGGCGATGGCGCGCGCCAGACCACGGCCGTCCGGGAAGTCACAGTAGTACCCGCCCCGCTCGCCGGTCAGCCGGCAATGCACGGCGTGGTGGAAGTCGTCGGCCCAGACGGCGTCGAGCCCCAGCCCCCCTTCCGACGTCGGGAGCACGATCCGCCGATCGTTGTCGTGGGACTCCGCCACGACGTGCACGGGCCGATCGAGCGGCCGCGCTTCCTCGCGGGCCGCTTCCGCGATCTCGGTCAGGATGTGCACGGGGCTGGCGTCGAAGATCGCGTGGACGGCGTCCAGGCGTAAGCCGTCGACGTGGAACTCGCGGACCCAGTAACGGGCGTTGTCGACGAAGTGCCGCCGGACGCCCTCGCCGTCGGGGCCGTCGAAGTTGATCGCGGTGCCCCACGGTGTCTCGTACCGGTCCGTGTAGTAGGGCCCGTACTCTCCGAGATAGTTGCCTTCCGGGCCGAGATGGTTGTACACGACGTCCAGGATCACGCTGAGCCCCTGCGCGTGGGCGGCGTCGATGAGGCGCCGCAGCCCGCGGGGTCCACCGTAGGTGGACTGCGGGGCGTAGAGGTGGACGCCGTCGTAGCCCCAGTTGCGGGAACCGGGGAACTCGGCCACCGGCATCAGTTCCAGCGCGGTGACACCGAGGTCGGCGAGGTGGGGCAGGTGCGGGATGATCGCCTCGAAAGAGCCGGCCGCCGTGAAGGTGCCGACGTGCATCTCGTAGAACACGAGGTCGGTCAGGGCGTGCCCGCGGAATCCCTGGTCGGTCCACGGGAAGCGCGCCGCGTCCACCACGATCGACGGACCGTGAACCCCCTCCGGCTGGAAGCGAGACACGGGGTCCGGACGGTACCGTTCGCCGTCGAGGCGGTACTGGTAGCGAGTACCGCCCGCGATCCCGGGAATCGACAGCTCGAAGAGCCCGTCGTCGCGCGAGGTGAGTGGCATCGGACGCCGGCCCTCGATCACGACCTCCACCGACCGGCAGCGCGGCGCCCACACTCTGAAGAGCGTGCCCGACTCCTGGACGGTGGCACCGAGATGAAGGCTTGCGCCGAGCGACTTCATACGGTCCAATGATCCCTGGTCACACCTGCGGCAGCATCAGGCGTCAGGTGAAAGGTACCCGCGGATGAGCTACCCGTTCTCACTGGTCCTCCATACCCATCTTCCGATGGTGGTCAATCATGGCCGCTGGCCTCACGGCAGCGACTGGTTGAGCGAGGCCACGTTCGAATGCTATTTGCCCCTGCTCGACGTCGCTCACCGCCTGGTCGCCGATGGCCTGTCGCCGAAGTGGACGATCAACATCTCCCCCGTGCTCGCCGAGCAGCTCGCCTCACCAGAATTCCAGAAGGAGCTCTCCTTCTACTACGAAAACGTCCGGCGCGCCTGCCTGGACAGCCGCGAGCACTTCAAGAAGGAAGGCCAGGACCAGATCGTCGGCCTCACCTATTTCTGGGAGGAGTTCTACGAAGGCATGTGGGAGCTGCACCGCCGCATCGGCGGCGACATCCCCGGCACGTTCGCCGAGCTACAGCGGGGGGGCCACCTGGAGATCATCACCTGCGCGGCGACCCACGGCTACCTTCCGCTGCTCTCGCGGGACGAGTCGATCCACCTGCAGCTGCGCACAGCCGTCGAGACGCACAGGCGCCACTTCGGCCAGGCCCCGCGCGGCATCTGGCTGCCCGAGTGCGCGTACCGGCCGCGCTACGAGTGGACGGCGCCGACCGGGGCCGAGCGCGGACGCGAGCGCCGCATGCGTCCGGGCCTCGAGGAGCTGCTGGCCGCGCACGGGCTCGAGTTCTTCGTGGCCGATTCCCACCTGGTGGCCGCCGGCGATCCGGTGTTCCCCTACCGCGACTTCTTGCCGCTGCGGAGCGAGCTCGCGGGCGGCGGCTCCGCGGTGCCGGTCGGTGACCGTCGCTCGCCGTACACGCCGTACCGTGTCGCCTCCCGTGGCGGCACCGGCGACGCCGTCGCCTTCATCCGCGATCCCCGCACCACGCTGCAGGTGTGGAGCCGGGAGCACGGCTATCCGGGCGAGTTCAACTTCCTGGAGTTCCACAAGAAGCACTTCCCGGGCGGGCTGCGGTTCTGGCGGATCACCGATGCCTCGGGCGACCTGGGCACTAAGCAGATCTACGACCCGAAGATCGCCGCCGAGAAGGTCGGCCTGCAGGCCAGCCACTTCGTCGGGCTGCTGAAGGAGACGATCGAGGAGGCCCGCCAGAGCCAGGCCGCCCTGGTGTGCTCGCCCTACGACGCCGAGCTGTTCGGTCACTGGTGGTTCGAGGGACCGCTGTGGCTCGAGCGCGTGGTCCGCGAGATGTCGCGCAACAGTGTGCGGCCAATGACGCTGAGCGAGGCGCTGCGGGTCGTGCCGCCCCAGGGGCCTCTGCAGCTCCCGGAGGGCTCGTGGGGCGAGGGGGGCGATCACCGGGTGTGGCTCAACCGCGACACCGAGTGGACCTGGGACCGCGTGTACAGCGCCGAGCGCGAGTGGGTCGATCACCTTCACAAGAGCGACGGTGGCAGCGCCGAGCTCAGACGGGTGCTCGGCCAGGTCTCGCGGGAGCTGTTACTGTTGCAGTCCTCCGACTGGCAGTTCCTCATCACGACCGGATCCGCCCGCGATTACGCCGAGCGGCGGGTGGCCGAGCACTACGCTGAATTCAAGCGGCTGAGCGAGATGGCCCACACCCTTCGCCAGGGCCAGCCATTGTCGATCGAGGCCGCCGATACCCTCCGCCGCCTCGAGCGCGAAGACTTCGTCTTCCCCGACCTCGACCCGAGCTGGGCCAAGGCCCCCGCGCGGAGTCAATAGATGCGGCGGCGGACGCGGGTGCTCGGGATGGTCATGGCGGGGGGGAAGGGGGAGCGGCTGCATCCGCTCACCCAGGACCGGTCCAAGCCGGCAGTGCCGTTCGGCGGGCGTTACCGTATCGTCGATTTCGTGCTGTCCAACTTCGTGAACTCCGAGATGGCCGCGCTGTACGTGCTCGTGCAGTACAAGTCGCAATCGCTGATCGAGCACCTGCGGCAGGTGTGGCGGACCTCGGGGATCCTGCCGGACTACTTCATCACGGTGGTGCCGCCGCAGATGCGCTTCGGTCCCGCGTGGTACCGAGGGACCGCCGACGCGGTGCTGCAGAATCTGAACGTCGTGGACGACTTCAACCCCGACGTCGTGGCCATCTTCGGCGCCGACCACGTCTACCGGATGGACATCAACCAGATGCTGGCCTACCACGAGGAGTCGGGCGCCGACGTGACGGTGGCGGCCCGGCCGGTGCCACGGGCCGAGGCCAGCCAGTTCGGCGTGCTCGACGTCGACCGGAGCGGGCGCGTGGTGGCGTTCGACGAGAAGCCGGCCCGGCCCAAGGGCATGCCGGGCGATTCCGAGCGGTCCCTGGTGTCGATGGGCAACTACCTGTTCTCGCGTCAGGCGCTGGTGGACGCCCTGCTCGCCGACGCCCGTCGCAGCACCGACCACGACTTCGGCCATTCGATCATCCCCGAGCTGGTTCCCACCGGCCGGGTGTACGCCTACGATTTCCAGGCCAACGAGGTGCCGGGCGTGAAGCCGTACGAGGAAAACGGCTACTGGCGCGACGTCGGCACGGTGCAGGCGTACTGGGACGCCCACATGGACCTGCTCGGCGAGTCGCCCCGGTTCGACCTCGACAATCGCTGGTGGCCGATCCGCACCGGCGGGCATCCCGGTCCCCCGGCGCGGCTGATCGGCGGGGACGTGGACAACGCCCACATCGGCGAGTCGTCGCTGGTCAAGCGCGCCACCATCCGCAACTCCATCCTCGGACGCTCCGTGTGGGTCAACGAGGGCGCGGTGATCGAGGACTCGATCGTCATGGACCACACGACCGTCGGCAAGGGCGCGCGTCTCAAGCGTGTCGTCGTCGACCGCTTCAACATCATCCCGGCCGACAGTGAAATCGGCGTGGACCCGGCCATCGACCGGAAGCGGCATCACGTCGATCCATCGGGCATCGTCGTGGTTCCGCGGGGCGGGCGCCGCGAGTTCCTGCTGGGGCTGGAGGAATTCTAGGACGCCCGCCACCGTGCCCGCCTCCCACGCGATCGTCATCCACGGACACTTCTACCAGCCGCCGCGCGAGAACCCCTGGCTCGAGGCCGTGGAGGTACAGGACTCGGCGGCCCCCGACCACGACTGGAACGAGCGCATCACGGCGGAGTGCTACGCGCCCAACACCGCCGCCCGCCGCGTGGACAACGCCAACCGCATCCTCGATATCGTCGACAACTTCGAGCGGATCTCCTTCAACGTCGGGCCCACGCTGTTCGCCTGGCTGGAGCGCGAGGCGCCGGCGGTGGCGCGGGCCATCGTCAACGCCGACCGGGCCAGCGTGGTGGCCCGCGGCGGACACGGCAACGCGCTGGCCCAGGTGTACAACCACCAGATCATGCCGCTCGCCTCGCGGGCCGACAAGGTCACGCAGGTGCGCTGGGGATTGCTCGACTTCCAGCGCCGCTTCGGCCGTGACGCCGAGGGCATGTGGCTGCCGGAGACGGCCGTCGACGACGAGACCCTGGAGGTGCTGGCCGAAGCCGGCGTGAAGTTCACGATCCTGGCCCCGTCGCAGGCGCTTGGCGTGCGCGAGCTCGGCACCGAGGCGTGGGAGGAGGTCGGCGCGGCCATCGATCCGAGCCGGCCCTACCTGTGGCGCGGGCCGGGCGGCCTGTCGCTGGCGCTCTTCTTCTACGACGGGCCGATCTCGCGCGCGATCGCCTTCGAGCACCTCCTCGAGCGCGGCGAGAAGGTCGTGGCCCGGCTGCGGGCCGGCTTCTCGGACGCGCGCGACTGGCCCCAGCTCGTACACTGCGCGACCGACGGCGAGTCCTATGGCCATCACAGCCGCTTCGGCGAGATGGCGCTGGCCGCCGCCCTCGATCTCCTCGCCGACGACGCCAGCGTCGAGCTGACCAATTACGGCGCGTTCCTGGCCGCCCACCCACCCACCCACGAGGCGCAGATCCAGCAGGGCACGTCGTGGTCGTGCGCGCACGGCGTCGAGCGCTGGCGGTCCGACTGTGGGTGCAAGGTCCGTGGCGACTGGCACCAGCGCTGGCGCGGCCCGCTGCGCGAGGCGCTCGACTGGCTGCGCGACCTCGTCGACGTGTTCTACGCCACCCGGGCCGCCGCCTACCTGCGGGACCCCTGGGCGGCCCGCGACGACTACGTGCAGATCGTTCTCGATCGCACACCCGCCCAGCGTGAGGCCTTCCTGGCCGCCCACCGCCGGGGCCCGCTCGACGACGCCGCCCGGGTGGAAGTGTGGAAGCTGCTCGAGCTGCAGCGCAACCGCATGCTCATGTACACCTCGTGCGGGTGGTTCTTCGACGAGATCTCGGGGCTGGAGCCGGTGCAGATCCTCCGGTACGCGGCGATGACCCTGCAGTACCTGCGCGATCTCGGCGCCGGCCACCACGAGCCGGAGTTCGAGAAGCGGCTGGCGGCGGCGCCGAGCAACGTCGCCGAGCTCGGCGACGGCGGCGAGGTCTACCGGCGGCTGGTCGCGCCGGTCGTCGTCGACCTGCGTCGCGTGGTCGCCCACTACGCGATCACCGGCCTCTTCACCGAGCACCCCGACGACGCCGCCGTGTACGCCTACAGCGTCAGCCGCCTGGACGAGGCGCGCGAGGCGTCCGGTGGGACCGCGCTGCGCATTGCCCACGTGCGCGCCCGCTCGGAGGTCACCGGCGACTCCTGGGAAGGCATGTACGCGCTCGTCCACTTCGGCGGCCACGACGTGACCTGCGCGCTGCGGGCGTGGGAGGGCCGCGTCATGTACGACCACGTGAAGCAGGACCTGCTTGCCCGCTTCGGCCGCTACTCGCTGGCCGACATGGTGCGCGGCCTCGACGAGCACTTCCCCGGGGAGCCCTTCTCGCTGCCCCAGCTCTTCCTGGACGAGCGGCGCCGCGTCCTGGCCCGGGTGATCGCCTCGGTGCTGGAGCGACACGAGGAGACGTACCGGCAGATCTGGCAGGAAAACAGCAAGCTCGTCCGCTACCTACGCCAGGCCGACGCGCCGATCCCCGAGGCGCTGGCCCTCGTCGCCCGTCACGTGCTCGAGCAGGAGGCCCTGGCCGCCCTCGCCACGCTCCAGGACGCCGGCCCCCTACCGGCGGCGGTGGCGGAGACGGTGTACGAGGCCCGTGTGCTCGGCCTCACGCTGGACCTGGCCCCCGCCAAGTCGACCCTCAAGCGTGTGCTGATGCGCGGGCTGAGCGCCGTCGCCGCCGATCCCACGCCCGAGCGCGTCGTCGCCGTCACGCGCCTGATCGAGGACGCGACGACGCTGGGGCTGCGCTTTGGACTGTGGCAGACCCAGAACCGCTTCTTCGAGATCTGGCGGGCCCGGCCCGACGACCGGTCGACGCTGGCCCCGCTGGGCACCCGGCTCGGCTTCAACCTCGATCCGGAGCGGCCGTGATGCGCGTTCCGCTGGCGACGTACCGGCTGCAGCTCGGTCCCCAGCTCACCTTCGACGACGCCGCCGCGCTGCTGCCCTACCTCGAGCGGCTGGGCGTGAGCGACTGCTACACCTCGCCGTTCTTCGAAACCGCCTCCGCGGCTAGCCACGGCTACGACGTGAGCGATCACAACCGGCCGCGTGAGGAGCTAGGGGGCGAGGCCGGGCTGCAGCGCTTCGCCGCCGCCCTGCGCGCCCGCGGCATGGGGCTGCTCATCGACCTCGTGCCCAATCACATGGGCATCACCCACAACAACAACCCTCGCTGGCGGGAGATGCTCGAGCATGGGCCGACCGCGCCG
>JBKOZA010000042.1:0-1140 GCA_046725675.1 Candidatus Methylomirabilota bacterium | reverse complement strand
GTCAGGAAACGTGGGCTCGCCGACCAGGACGAGCGCATCGAGCGAATGGCCGTCCGCGCCGTGTTGTCAATCACGAGATCACCTTGCACCGGGTTCGGCCCGTCGCGGCGTCGCCATACGATGGTGCCCGACCGGCTCCGCGCCCGGCAGAGGCAGAGGTGTGGAATATTTTGCAGTCGCCCGCCGCGGTCGCTGGAATCGATGTTGAACAACCGATAGAGCGGGAGCTGGCGATTCCAGCGATCCGGACGTGGCCGAATTCTTTGAGGACCCCCGACGTAGCCTGGGGGCCGCGTAGGGGTGAAGGGGGCAACGATGACGAAGAGGCAGACAAGTCCGCGATCCGCCGAGCGCAGTCGGGCCAGAACGCGCGCGGGCCAGGCACACGCGACCACCGTCCAGGACGTCATGGTGTCGAGGGTGGTGACCATTGAACCCTCGGCGTCCCTCGCCGACGCGGCGCGCGCGATGAGAGAGGCGAATGTCGGCATGTTGCCGGTGGTCGACGCTGGCAGGGTCACGGGCATCATCACGGACCGCGACATCGTCGTCCGGGGCATCGCGCGCGCCGTCGATGTCTCCAGCAGCCCCGTGGGGGACTATCTGTCGAGTGAGGTGATCTGCGCCAGGCCCGACTGGACGACCGAGCAGGCGATGAAGGCGATGGGTGACGCCCAGATCGGACGACTCCCCGTGGTCGATTCCCAAGACCGGCTGGTGGGCGTCGTCACGCTCAGCTCCATGGCATTTCGAGCGCCCGACAAGGGTGAGGCGCTGGAGACCGCCCAGGAGGTGTCGCGGCGCTCTGCACACGAATCGGTGACGTGAGCCGGCCTGTCGCGCCCGAAGCGGACGCCGCCACCCGTCGTTTCAGCGGCGACGTCGGCGCCCGCTTCGGGGGGGCGCCCTTCTCGTACCGCTTGCTAGTACCGCTTCGGCGGATCGCTGGGGGGCGCCGTCGACGGTTCGCGGGGAGATCGTGGTTCACTGGGTGGCGATGCGGATGGCTCCTTCCCGACCGCGAGCTCGGTCATGACCTTCTCCCCGCCCTCCTCCCTGTAGGTCGCGATCACGATCGCGCCCTCCGTGAGGAGTCCCGGCCTGATGACTGACCCAGGCGGCGCCACCAGCCTGGTGCCG
>JBKOZA010000041.1:0-1742 GCA_046725675.1 Candidatus Methylomirabilota bacterium | reverse complement strand
TTCGGCATGGTCTGTCCTCAGGGAAGATCGACGATCTCGATCCAGTTGGGGTTCTTGCCCATCGGGTATTCCTTGAGCTTGGTCAGGACGCCGGTCGCCGGGTCGATCCGGTAACTCGACAGGCTGTGCGAGAGCTGACCGACGGCGAGCAGGTAGCGACTGCCCGAATCGACGTTGAAGCCGCGCGGCTGCTTCTCGGTCGGGATGCTGCCGGTGGCCGTGAGCCGGCCGCTGGCCGTGTCCACCCGGAAGCCGGCCAGCGTGCTCGACGTGCGCTCGGACGCGTACACGAACTTGCCGTCGGGAGTGACGTGCAGGTCGGCGGCCGAGGGCTTGCCCTCGAAGCCGGGCGGCAGCGCGCTGACGGATTGCTTCTCGGTGAGCCGGCCCGTGGTGGCGTCGTAGTCGAAGACGTACACGGTGGCGTCGAGCTCGCCCACGACGTAGACGATCCTGCCGTTGGGGTGATACGCGAAATGCCGCGGGCCGGCCTTGGCCCTGACGGTGACTGCCGGTGGCGTGTTCGGCGCGAGCTTCCCGGTGGCCTGATCGAAGGTGAACTGGTTGACCCGGTCGTTGCCGAGCGTGGGCGCCAGGACGTAGCGGTTGGAGGCATCGACCATGATCGAATGCGCGTTCGGGTGATCCGGCAGCACCTGTTGCGGCGGTTGCACGGTGCCGGCCGGCCCGATCGGGTTCACGGTGACCTTGTGGCCCGGGTACGACGCGCCCAGCAAGTAGCGGCCCGAGCGGTCGGTGGCGATGTACGCCATGCTGTCGGCGAGCAGACCGCTGGCGACGTGCTTGAGGGTGCCCGTGGTGGCGTCGATGGCGAAGCCGGCCGCGATCTTCGGCTCGCCGCGGGTGCCCACGTACAGGAAGCGCCGGTCGGGGCTGACCGACATGGGCGTCGAGATGCCTGGCTTGTCGATGCCGGGGATCGGCACCTTCTCGACGAGCTCGAGGTCGCCGCTCGCCCGATCGAGGCGAAGCACGTAGACCTCGTTGCTCTCCGCGTTACCGACGTAGACGAGCGTGGCAGCGCCCACGGGGGAGGCCATCAGCGTCCCCGCGACCGCGGCCAGCAACACCAGCCCGGCCCACTGTATCCGGTGCATGGTCGTGCACTCCCGCGCATCAGGCGAAGACGGGCAACGTGTCGGCCTTGACGTTCACCGGCAGGTAATCGGCCTCCCGCCGCTCGTTCTTGCCTTCGTTCAGGATGGTGACGCAGCGCTTGCCCAGTCGGCCGACCAGCGAGGGGTGCAGGCACACCTTGATGGCGACCTGGAGTGTCTCACCGTGGAGCCCGCGTGTCGTCGGGCCGACGAACCGGACGCCTTCGGGGACGAACTTGAGCTTGGTACTCAGCTCCTGCCACGTCTTGTCGAACGAGTCGTGCTGGGCGGGCAGCGCCTCCAGGGTGAGCGGGGGCGTCCGCTGGCCGGGGTCGATCACCAGCCCTCGGGCGGCGGCCTGCCGCATCATGAAGTCCCAGGTGATGTTGCCGATGCCCTTGTCGCCGTACCCGCCGCCGACGTCCGAGTGCACGCCGGGGAACCACACCTGGAGCACGCTCTGCCCGGCCAGCGCGGCCGCGTTAGCCGCCTGGGTCCACAGCGTGGGGACGTAGGGGCCGCGCTTCTCGTCGACCGCCAGCGCCTGCACGGCGTTCTCTACGATCTCTCCGAGCGTCGTGTCGTGAAAGCCCACGATCGGGTCGTTGACGTTCGCCCCGGCCA
>JBKOZA010000040.1:0-8252 GCA_046725675.1 Candidatus Methylomirabilota bacterium | reverse complement strand
GCCACGGGGGCGTGGGACCCGTACCCGTTCATCCTGTTGAACCTGTTCCTCTCGATGCTGGCGGCGATTCAGGCGCCGATCATCATGATGAGCCAGAACCGCCAGGACGCGAAGGACCGGCTGCGCAGCGAGCTGGACTTCGCGGTCAACCGCAAGGCCGAAGGCGAGATCATCCAGCTCGCGGCCAAGCTGAACCGGATCGAGGACCGCCTCGGCGACCTGGAGGAGGCGGTGAACGGCCGCGCCCGCTGAGCGCCGTGCGCTAGGATCCGCGCTGGGCCGGGCGCGGCGGTCGCCCGGGTTCAGCGGGACGGTTCGGCGGTGCCGCGGACGGTTGGACGCGACATTCGACGCCGACCGTCACGATGTTCTGCGTCGCATCGGAGGTGGACGCGGTCACCGAGGGATCGCAGCCGGCCGGCAGACTGAACCGGTCCCGCAGCGCCTCGGGTGAGAGCTTCTGGAACTCGACGAACTCGGCGATGCTCATCGACAGCGTCCCGGCCAGCACCAGCCCGATCACCCGGCAACTCATGGGAGGCAGCCTACGGAGCGGCGGCTGAAGATCGCCTGAACGGTGGCTGAATTTTTCTTCAGGTTGACCCGGCCGCGCGCGCAGACGTTACGATGAGGCCGTGATGCGGGTGCTCTTGATCGAGGACGATCGCAAGGCCGCGCGGCTCCTGTCCAAGGGACTGCAGGAGGAAGGCTTCGTCGTCGACGTCGCTGCGACTGGCGAGGATGGCGAGGAGCAGGCGGCGCTCAACGAATACGACGTCGTCATTCTCGACTGGCTCTTGCCGGGACGAGACGGGCTGGCGGTCTGCCGGGCCCTGCGCGCCTCGGGAAACGCGACGCCCATCCTCATGCTGACCGCGCGCGACAGCGTGGCGGACCGGGTCAGCGGCCTGGGCACGGGGGCCGACGACTATCTGACGAAGCCGTTCGCCCTCGACGAGCTTCTCGCTCGGATCCAGGCCCTGCTCCGGCGCTCCCGGAGCGTCCAGCCGGTGGTGCTGAGGGTGGCCGATCTCACGCTGGATCCCGTCACTCGACGGGTCTCCCGCGGATCCGTCGTGGTCACGCTGACGCCCAAGGAGTACGCGATCCTGGAGGTGCTCATGCGCAACGTCGGCCAGGTCGTCACCCGCACGCGGCTGGCCGAGCGCGTGTGGGACGAGGCCTCCGAGGTGCTGGACAACCTCGTCGACGCCCACGTGAGCCACCTGCGCAAGAAGGTCGATCGCGAGGCGAGCGCGCCGCTCATCCATACGATCCGCGGCGTGGGCTATCGGCTGGGGCTGGACGAGCCGTGAGACCGCCGGGCTTCAAGACCCGCCTCTGGCTCGGCCACGTCGCCGTGCTCGCCGTGATGCTCGCGGTCGCCGCGTTCGGCGCCGACTGGGCGTTGCGGCGCGTCGTCCTCGGGAAGATCATCGACGACGCGATCCTGGCGCTGGCCGAATCCGAGGCGGCGGCCCTCCAGAGCGATCCCTCCAGCACGATCCACGTCCACGAGGCCGCCCCGGGCGGCCCGCCATCGTTCGTGCGCCTGGACAAGTTCGTCCAGGTCATCGATCTCGACGGCAAGGTGGTGGCGCGCAGCGCGACGCTCGGCACTGTCCGGCTGCCGGTGTCGCCGAACCTCCTGGCCCGGTTGCGTGATGACGAAACGGTGTTCGTCACCGCGACTGACGTGGGTGAGGAGCCTGTTCGCATGGTCGCCGTTCCGGTCACCGTGGGGCAGGCCCGCTACGGCGTTCAGGTCGGGATGTCGCTGGACGACGCCTATGCGGTGCTGCGGGCTGGACGGTGGCTGGTGCTGAGCATCTCCGTCGTGATGCTGGCCGGCATCGGGCTCACGGGCGCGCTGCTCGCCCGCAAGGCGCTCGGGCCCATCGACGCGATCGTGAGGCGGGCGCGACGGATCGGCGAGGGCAATCTCGCCGAGCGACTGCCCCACCCCGGCACGCGCGACGAGATCGCCCGCCTGGTCGAGACCCTCAACGACATGCTGGGGCGCCTCGATCGGAGCTTCGATGCTCAACGACGCTTCACGGCCGACGCCTCCCACGAGCTTCGCTCCCCACTCTCCCGCCTGCGTGCCGAGCTGGAGGTGACGCTCCGCCGCTCCCGCACGGCCGGCGAATACGAGGAGACGCTGCACTCCTGCCTCGACGAGGTCGAGCGGCTGCAGGCGCTCACCGAGGAGCTCCTGGAGCTCGCCCGGATCGACGCGCGGGAGGAGCCCGAGCCGTCGGAGCCGGTGCCGGTCGGCGATCTCGTCGAGGCGGCCGTCGCGGCGGTCGCGTCCGAGGCCAAGAGTCGCGGCGTGGCCGTCGAGGTCGTCGCCTCGCCACCGCTGCTGGTGCATGCCGCGCCGGTGGCGGCCAAGGTAGCGCTCGCCAACGTCCTGCACAACGCCGTGAAGTTCTCGCCGGCGGGCGGTCTGGTGACGACGGTCGTGACCGCGGCGGGGGACGAGGCCGTCGTCACGGTGTCCGACCGGGGGCCCGGCGTGCCGGCCGAGGAGGTCCCGCGAATCTTCGAGCGCTTTTATCGTGGCCATGCCTCACACAAGAGCGAGACCACGGGCGTCGGGTTAGGGCTCGCCATCGCCCGGGCTCTCGTGGAGCGCCAGGGCGGGCGGATCTCCGTCGCGCCCGCGGCCGAACAGGGCGCGATGTTCAGCGTTCACCTGCGGCGCGCGTGACCTCGCCGCTGAGCCCGGAGCGGCGCCGATGGTTGCCGCAGCCGTTCCGGGGCTAAGCGGGATTCTCCAGGCTGAACATCTGCCGCTGGTCGTCGTAGGCGAACGCTTCGGCGTACCGGCCCCAACCCACGACGGCGCTCAGGGTCTGCTCGGCGGCCTGCGGGGTCATGTGGTCTTCCAGCTCATCGAGGAACCGGCTCTTCGGCGCCGTGTGACTCTCCCGCTCGTCCAGGACGCGTCGGATGTGGGCGGCCAGCTGGACATAGCTCAGCAGGTGGCGCTGGAAGAGCGTCTTGCGCTCGTCGAGCGATGCGGCCGCGAAGCGCTTGCCGGCCTCGGTGAGTCGAATGTCCCCCCCCTCGATTTCCACGAAGCGGAGCATCTGCAGCGTCTCGGCCACCTGGAAGAGATCATCGGCCTCCATGTGAAGCGACGACGCGATCGCGGGCAGATCGGCGGTACCGTCGTAGGGTGGCCCGGCGAGCGCCTCGCTCAGACCGGTGAGGAGATTCGTCGAGATCAGGGGCAGGATCGTGCCGATGCCGGTGCCGGGAAAGTGCTCGCTTCGCGAGGCGCGGGCCACGCCCGCCGGGCGTGCGGTCAGCGCCACGTAGATGCGCTCGACCAGCTCCCGGAAGGCCGGCTCCAGGCGGTCTCGCGGGTGAGGCAGCTCGACCGGGATCTCGCTGACGATCCGGCCGGGGTTGGTGGAGAAGACCAGGATGCGGTCGCACATGAGCACCGCCTCCTCGATGTTGTGGGTGACGAGGATCACGGCCTTGATGGGGAGCTGGCCCTCGCCCCACAGATCGAGAAAGTCGGTCCGCAGGGTCTCGGCGGTGAGCACATCGAGCGCGGAGAACGGCTCGTCCATGAGCAGGATGTTCGGGTGGACGACCAGGGCCCGCGCGAAGCCCACGCGCTGGCGCATGCCGCCCGAGAGCTCGCGGGGATAGGCCGACTCGAAGCCGTCGAGCCCGATGAGATCGATGGCGGCCAGCGCTCGTCGACGAACGTCCGACTCGGGAAGACCCAGCGCCTCCAGCCCGATCTGGACGTTTTCCAGCACGGTCAGCCAGGGGAACAGCGCGAAGCCCTGGAAGACCATCGCGATCCCGGCCGCCGGCCCGTTGACTGGCTGGCCCAGATAGCTGACGCGCCCTGACGTCGGGCGAGCCAGCCCGGCAATCAGCCTCAACAGCGTGGACTTGCCCGATCCCGACCGTCCCAGGAGGCCGACGATCTGACCTTCCGCGACGCTGAGCTCCACGCCGTCGAGCACGAGCAGCTCGCTGCCGTCCGGCTTCGGGAACGCCCTCCGCAGTGCGCGAACTTCGAGCAGGGGAGCCGAGCCCATCGTCACCTCTCCTCATCCGAACCGGAACTTCCGCTCCGCGCGCCAGTAGAGCGGACGCCAGAACGCTCTGTTGATGACGACCACGAAGAGGCTCATGACCACGATCCCGAGGACGATCCGGTGATAGTCACCGGCTTCGGTGGCCCGCGCGATATAGGCGCCCAGCCCATGAGCCTGCAGACGCCGGTCGCCCCAGCTCACGACCTCGGCCACGATGCTCGCGTTCCAGGAGCCGCCGGACGCGGTGATCGCCCCCGTCACGTAGTACGGAAACACGCCCGGCAAGGCAACCTTCTGCCACCAGAGCCAGCCCTTCACACCGAGATTCGTGCCGACATCCCGCAACTCGGACGGCAACGCGGACGCACCCGCGATCACGTTGAACAGGATGTACCACTGGGTTCCGAGGATCATGAGCGGGCTGAGCCAGACATCGGGGTTGAGCCGAAAGGTGACGATGGCCGAGACCGCGATCGGGAACAGGAGGTTCGCGGGAAAGGCCGCCATGAATTGCGCGACCGGCTGGACGATCCGCGCGAGCCGGGGATCCATCCCCACCCAGACACCGATGGGAACCCAGATCAGGCTGGCGAGGACAATCAGCACGAGCACCCGCGCCATCGTCACCACGGCGAATCCGATGGCGGTCGCCACCTCGGACGGCGACACGCCCCCGCGGATGAACGCTGCGATTCGCCACAGCACCAAGGCGGCGAGGACGAGCACGGCGGCTGCCCAGATCCGGTCGAGCCGGCGTCCACCCGGGGCATCGTCGCTGCCACCCCTCGACACGACGCGACGCGCGCGCCGGCGGTAGGACGCGCGCCACGCGGCGGCCAGCGGGGCCGCGAGCCTCGCGGTCAGGGCCGATCGCCGGAGGCCGGTGAGCGCCCACGAACGCGGAGGCACGACGCCAGCCTCCTGCTCGAATCGAAACCGGTCGGCCCACGCCACCAGGGGTCGGAAGAGCAGCTGATCGTAGACGAGGATGACGACGAGCATGGCGCCGATCGCCCAGCCCACCGCGGCCAGATCTCGCTGCGCGATGGCCAGCGAGATGTAGGAGCCGATGCCGGGCAGGGTGACCGTCGTGTCGCCGACGCTGATCGCCTCCGAGGCGACGACGAAGAACCACCCGCCGGACATCGACATCATCATGTTCCAGACGAGGGCGGGCATCGCGAACGGCACTTCGACCCGCCAGAATCGTGTCCAGGCCGAGAAGCGGAAGCACCGTGATGCCTCGATCAGCTCGACCGGGATGGTCCGGAGTGACTGGTAGAAGCTGAAGGCCATGTTCCAGGCCTGACTCGTGAAGATCGCGAACACGGCGGCGAACTCCGCACCGAGCACGCGACCGGGCGCCAGCGCCATGAAGAACACGACGGTGACCGAGATGAAGCCGAGAACGGGAACGGACTGCAGGATGTCGAGCAGCGGCACCAGCACCAGGCCGGCCCGCCGACTCCTGGCCGCCCATGTCGCATACGTGAACGTGAACAGGAGTGACAGGAGCATGGCCGCCAGCATGCGAAGCGTCGTCCGCGCGGCGTACCAGGGAAGGTGCGCCGGATCGAGGGAGGCCGGGGAGGACGCGAGGTCGCCGAGCGGCTGCATGAGCTCACGGCTCGCTCGCGCCAGGAAGACCAGCAGCCCGACGACCAGCAGCACGGCCACCAGGTCCCAGCGGTTGAGCGCGCGGGCGCCTGGCCGTACCGAGACGGTCGGAACGCCGGGATGCTCGGGCATGGGCTAACGGCCTCCTCCCCAAACCAACCGGGCCGGAGGGGACGGCGTGCATCGCAAGCCGGAGGCTGCGCTCGCCCTAGGACCCGACGGATGCTCGCAGGCGACGCGGTGGGACGTCGGCGACGCGCATCAGGGTATCACCCCCAGCCTGAAGGAATCCTGAAGGAGAGGGCGTCCCGATCGCTAGACGCCGGCGCGTTTGAGCACGGCGCCGATGTTCTCGGGCGCGGGCTTGCGGGCGCCACGCTCGACCTCGTGCACCATCTCGACGACCGCGGCCGACACCGGCGTCGGCACGCCCGTGGCGCGGCCCTGCGCCACGACGTGGCCGTTCATGTAGTCGATCTCGGTCGGGCGGCCCTTGGCGACGTCCTGGGCCATCGACGCCTTCCAGTTGCGGGTGGACGGGCTCTTGGGCGTGAGCATCTCGTCCAGAGCCTGGTACGTCTCGCGCCGGTCGGCGTCGGCCCAGCGCTCGGCCGTCTCGCCGTTGAACTTCGGGATCCGGTAGCCGAGCGCCAGCCCCACGCGCGCGGATTCGGCGGCCAGGTGGATGGTGATCGCGCGGCCGACCTCGCTGCCGGCCACGTCGGCCGAGCCGAGGCCAGACATGCCCTGCACGGGATTGCCCATCGAGTTGGCGCAGAGCTTGGACCAGCGCTCGCCCCACAGGTTGTCGGTTGTCAGCGAGCCGTCGACGACCGCGAGCATCTCGGCCACCTCCTGCGCCCGGGGCGTGATGCGCCCGTCGTGCTCGCCCACGCGGAACACGTCGTGGCCCTTGCCGGTGCCGCGCTCCATGCCGCGCTGGACCTGGCCCGGCTGCCAGCACGCCACGCCGATCTTCGACATGATGAGCCCCAGCGAGCGCCCGACCCCGGCCACGGCGGCCACGCGCGGGTCGGGCCAGCAATTCTGCGAGGACACCACGTAGCCGTCGTCGGTGAGATGGCGAAGCGCCAGCTGGGTCGCCCACTCGGTGTCGTAGACCTTCATGGCGATGAAGGCCAGGTCGAAGTCGCGCGGCAGCCGCTGGGCCTCGTGCAGGTGCACGGCGGCCGGGCGGGCGGTGAACGGGTCGTGGGGGCCGGTGACCGCGATGCCCTGTCGGTTGATGGTGTCCACCTGCTCGGCCCAGGCGTCGACGAGCGTCACGGCGTGGCCGGCTCGGGACAGGAACGCGCTCAGATAGCTGCCGATGGCACCGGCGCCGACGAACAGGATCTTCTTGCTCACGGGAGCCTCCTGCGACCTAGAGTGCGCGCATTATCCCTCCGTCCGGGGCCGCGGCGCGAGCCCGAACGGGGCCCACCAGTTCCAGCGGCCGAGCAGGCGCATGGTGGCGGGCACCAGCAGCGCGCGCACGATGGTGGCGTCGACGATGACCGCGATGCCCATGCCGATGCCCATGGCCTTGATCATCGTCACCGAGTTGGCCACGCCGAAGCCGAAGAACACGCCGGCCATGATGGCGGCGGCGCCGGTGATGAGCCGGCCGGTATGGGCGAGGCTCTCGGCCACGGCCGTCACGTTGCGGCCGGTGCGCAGCCACTCCTCGCGGGTGCGGCTGAGCAGCAGCACCTCGTAGTCCATCGACAGGCCATACAGGATGCAGAACATGATGAGCGGGATCGGCGTCTCGATGGGCGCCGGCGTGAAGTCCAGCCAGTAGGCCAGGTGGCCCTCCTGGAAGATCCACACCAGCGCTCCGTAGGACGCGGTGATCGACAGCAGGTTCATCACGATGGCTTTGAGCGGCAGCAACACCGAGCGCAGCAGCAGGAACAGCGCCGCGTAGGTGGCGAGCACGATGAACCCGATCGCGGTCGGCGTGGCCGCCCACACGACGTCGATGAAGTCGAGGTCGAACGCAGTCGGTCCGGTCAGCAGCAGCTCGGCGTCGATCGGGGGATGCTCGCTGCGGATCCGGCGCACCAGCGCGCGCGCCTCGTCGCTGGCAGCGACCAGGTGGGTGTGCACGGCCACGATGAGGATGTGCTCGCCAGCCATCTGTCTGAACGCGACGTCGAGGCCGGGCGGGCGGAAGGCGGCCGGCACCGCGGCGATCTTGGTGTACTGCTCGCGCGAGATGCCGGGCGCCAGGTCCACGATGCTGTCCACGCGCCGGACGCCGGGCAGGCCGCCTACCCAGCGGCTGAAGTCGTAGAGCGTCTGGACACGGGCCGGCGTGAGCGGGCTGCCCTCGCGGTAGCGCAGGACCAGGACGATAGGATTGGTCCCCGCGCCCGGGAACTCGCGCTGCAGGAGGTCCTCACCGCGGCGGGACTCCCGGCTGACCGGCAGCGTCGTCGCGTCGCCAGCGCCGAGGCGGATGTGCCACAGCGGGAGCCCCACCGCCACCAGCACCAGGACCACCGGGACCACGATCGGCCACGGCCGGGCCATCACGAAGGCGGCGACATGGTGCCAGAA
>JBKOZA010000039.1:0-4390 GCA_046725675.1 Candidatus Methylomirabilota bacterium | reverse complement strand
GTGGTCTTCGTCGATCTGCGCGACGTGCGCGAGCTGGAGCGCGAGGGCCAGATCCCCGGCGCCTTCCACTGCCCGCGCGGCATGCTGGAGTTCTGGATCGACCCCGACAGCCCCTACTACAAGGACGTCTTCGCGCCCGGCAAGGAGTTCGTCTTCTACTGCAACGCCGGGTGGCGGTCGGCGCTCGCGTGCGACGTCGCCCAGCAGATGGGGCTCGACCGGGTCGTCGACCTGGACGGCGGTTTCACGGCCTGGAAGAACGCCGGGTTGCCGGTGGAGGAGCGGCCGCGCAAGAAGCCCTGACCGGGCGGTTGCAACGGGCCGGACCGCCAGGTATCCTCGTGGCGCGCAGGTGAAGCCGTGCACCTCTTCCTCTGATCCAACCGAGTAACCGAGCCGCGTAAGCGGCCCCCGGTCGCGCCCGCTGCGGGCACGACTCCGGGGCGGGCCGCCCGTCCGCGGGCGCCGCCCCTCGATCGCTCGGTCCCCGCTTCCCGTCAACTCTGCTCGATCCCGTTCGTCTGCGCGCGTGCGCGTGACGCCGCGTGGGAGGCCCGTGATGACGTGTCCGGCAATTCAGATTCGCGACTTGCGCAAACGGTTTCGCAAGAGACGAGGTGCCGGCGGCGTGTCGGCAACCGCCGAGTGGGCGCTCGGCGGCGTCTCCTTCCAGGTCGCGCGCGGCGAGACGTACGGCTTGCTCGGGCCCAACGGCTCAGGCAAATCCACGCTGATCCGCATTCTCTCGACGCTACTCTTCGCCGACGAGGGCGAGGTGCGCCTGCTGGGTCACCGGCTGCCGGAGGAGCAGGCGCGGGTGCGCTGGCTGATCGGTCGGGTGAGCGTGGACGCCGCCTTCTACAAGAAGCTGTCCGCCCGTGAAAACCTGCTCTACACCGCCCTCCTCTACGGGCTCAAGCCCGCGGTCGTCGAGCCGCGGGCCATGCAGGTGCTGGAGCGGCTCGGGATGGAGGAGCGGACCTTCTCGGCGCCGCTCGAGGAGATGAGCCGGGGCATGCAGCAGAAGATCTCCATCGCGCGGGCCCTGATGCTCGACCCGCCGGTGCTGCTACTCGACGAGCCGACGACCGGCCTCGATCCCCGAAGCCGGCGCGACGTGCAGACGTTCCTGGAGGACCTGCGCGAGCGCCAGGGCACCACGATCTTGCTGACCACGCACGACATGGCGGAGGCCGAGCGGCTGTGCGCGCGCATCGGCTTCCTGGCCCATGGCCGGCTGGTCGCCGAGGGCACGGCCGAGCAGCTCAAGCGCCAGGCCGGCGCCGCCACGCTGGACGATGCGTTCATCGCGCTCACCGGCGAGCGCGTCGCCGAGGCGGCGCCGCCCGTGGCCGGAAAGGAGTCGTGATGGACGCCGCGGTCGACCGGACGCTCCGGCAGGCGTGGGCCTTCATGTTCCGCGGCTACCACCTTAACCGGCGCTACCTGTCGTGGGTGATCGTGTTCAACTTCTACGCGCTCACCGGCTCGGCCGCCGTCGCGCTCATCGGCGTGGCCGCCCACGACCACCGGCTGACGCTGACGCTCGTGGTCGGCGCCCTGCTGTGGAACTTCCTGTCGATCCTCTACACCGAGATCGCGATGTCGGTGGCCTACGAGCGGTGGGAGGGAACGCTGGAGTACACCTTCATGGCGCCGGTGCCCCGGCTCGTCCACCTCGCCGGGTTGAGCCTCTACGCGCTGGCCAGCAGCGTCGTGAACACGACCACCGTCCTGCTGGGCCTGATGCTCTTCACCGACCTGACGATCCGAGGCGCCAACCTGGTCGGCGTCGCGGTGGTGCTGCTCGCCAGCACGCTGGCGTTCGTCGGCCTGGGCGTGATGGCCGCCGCGCTGCCAGTGCTCAGTCCCGAGCGCGGTGCCGAGGCCACGCACATCTTCCAGGGCGCGCTGCTGCTGATCTCGGGCGTCTACTATCCGGTCGACGTCCTGCCGGCCTGGCTCCAGCCGCTGGCCGCGCTCTCGCCGGCGACCTACACGCTGGCGGCGTGCCGCCGGCTGGCCGGGGTCGACGACCCGGCGACGACGCCCTCGCGCCTGGCGGGCGCGCCGCTCTCGGCGGTGACGTTCGAGCTGACGGTGCTCGTCGCCATGGGCCTCGTCCTGGTGCCGCTGGGACTCTGGGTGTTCGGCCGGGTCGAGCGGTGGGCGAAGCACACGGGACGGCTGAAGCGGACGGGATGACAGGCTACACTCTGCCCGTGAGCCGGCTCTTCCTGATCCGTCACGGCGAGACGCTCGGCAACGCCTCGCGGACGGTCCAGCTTCCCGACGATCCCCTGTCGCCCCGAGGCCTGGCCCAGGCCGAGCGCCTGGCACGGCGGCTGGCGCGCGAGGACATCGCGCACATCGTGTCGAGCGACTTCGCCCGCGCCCGGAGCACCGCCGAGGCGCTGCGGCGCGCGAGCAGCGCGCCGCTGACATTCGATCCGCTGTTGCAGGAGCGCAACTTCGGCGACCTCCGCGGCATCCCCTACGCGGAGCTGGGCGTGGACCCGTTCGCCCTGGACTACGCGCCGCCCAACGGCGAGACGTGGGAGGTGTTCCACGCCCGCGTCGACCAGGTGTGGGCGCGGGTCCAGGCGCTCGCCGCCGCCACCGGCGGGCGCCTGGCCGTGATCACGCACGGCCTCGTGTGCCGATCGCTGGCCGCGCGCCACCTCATCCTGCCCGCCGGCGAGGTCGTGCCCGAGCGCTGGGAGAACACGTCGCTGACGATCGTCGACTGGCCGGCGCCCTGGCACGTGCGCCTGCTCAACTGCGTCGCCCACCTGGAAGATCTCGACGCCGCGCCTCTCGCCGACGCCGGCGCCGTCTGAGCCGGCGTCCGCGCATCGCGCAGGAGACGCGACGAACGCGATCCCGAGCTAGAGCGTCACGCGCAGGCGCTTGAGGCCGCGCAGCACCGAGGACTCGCGCCACTCGGGCGTCGGCTCGGCCAGCGCCAGTTGGGGGGCGCGTCGCAGCAGCGTCCCCAGGGCGATCTGGCCCTCGACGCGGGCCAGGGGCGCGCCCAGGCAGAAGTGGATGCCGTAACCGAACGAGATGTGGCGGACGTCGCGGCGGGTGACGTCGAGGCGGTCGGGATCCGCGAACTGCGCGGGATCGCGGTTCGCCGCGCCGATGGCCGTGACCACCATCGAGCCAGCCGGCAGCCGGCGGCCGCCGATCTCGACGTCGGTGTTCGTGATGCGCGCGGTGCGCTGCACCGGGCTGTCGTAGCGCAGCAGCTCCTCCACCGCCCCCGGCACCAGCGCCGGGTCCTGCCGCATCCGCGCGAGCTGCTCGGGGTGCCGCAGCAGCGCCAGCAGGCCGTTGCCGATGAGGTTCACGGTGGTCTCGTGGCCCGCGATGAACAGCAGCACGCACATCGCGATGACCTCGCCCTCCGAGAGCTTGTCACCCTGCTCCTCGGCGGCGATCAGACCCGTCAGCAGGTCGTTCTGCGGGTCGGCGCGCCGGACGGGCACCAGCCGCCGGAAATAGTCGCCGAGCGCCCGGCGCCCGACCCGCCCCCGCTCCACGATGTCGGCGTCGCTGGGCAGGCCGATGGCGTCCAGGCTGCGCGCGATGTCGGCCGACCAGCCGCGGATCGACTCGTGGTCGGCGAGCGGGACGCCGAGCATCTCGCAGATGACGGTCACCGGGAGCGGATACGCGAGATCGGCGATCACGTCCATGGAGCCGATCGGCTCCACGCGCGCGAGCAGGCGATCGACGATGCCCTGGATGTGGTCGCGCATCTGCTCGATGACCCGCGGCGTGAACGCCTTGCTCACCAGCGCGCGCAGGCGCGTGTGGTCGGGCGGGTCCCGGAACAGCATGGAGCGCGGCAGGGCGCCCTTCTCGGTGCCGTCACCGTACACCGCCGACAGCAGCTCGGCGAACCCCTCACGCCCGAACCGCGGATCCCGCAGCGCGGTGACGCAGTCGTCGTATCGCGTCAGCACCCAGAACCCCAGCGGGCTCTGGTGCACCGGATCCTCCTCCCGCAGCCGCCGATAGAACGGATACGGATCGGCATGAAACTCCGGCCGCAGCGGGTTGAAGATGAGCTCTGTTGTGGCCATCTAACAGCCCTTGACGCGAGTCATCAGCGGCCCAGGGCTTCCCACAGCACTTCGGCGGGGTGCCGCGCGCGGCGGCCGGCCAGGTGCTGGATCTGCTGGCGGCAGGAGATGCCGGGGGCGACGACCGTGGTGCCGGCGCCGACCGCCTTCACGGCCGGGGCCAGGCGCCGGTTGCCGAGCTGCACGGAGATGTCGTAGTGCTCGCGCTCGAAGCCGAACGAGCCGGCCATGCCGCAACACCCCGAGTCGACCTCGCTGACGCGATAGCCGGCCCACTGCAGCACGGCCACGGTGGGCGC
>JBKOZA010000038.1:0-4185 GCA_046725675.1 Candidatus Methylomirabilota bacterium | reverse complement strand
CCCGACAGCGCCTCGGTGCAGAAGGCGGTCGGCATGATCCAGGACATCTGCCGCGAGGTGGAGCTGGACCGGATCTACCTCGGCAAGGTGAAGAAGATCGTCGAGTTCGGCGCCTTCGTGGAGGTCATTCCCAACACCGAGGGCTTGCTGCACATCTCCCAGATTGCCGAGAGCCGGATCCGCTCGGTCCAGGACGTGCTGACCGAGGGCGACGAGGTGCTGGTCAAGGTCATCGAGATCGACGGTAACGGCAAGATGCGGTTGAGCCGGAAGATGGCGTTGCGCGACCAGCCCGCGCTGGCCGACAAGGAGCGGCTGAAGAACCCGCACGCCGCCAACCCGCCACGTGACTGAGGGCTACCGCAAGAGCGTCCTGCCCAACGGCATCCGCATCTTGACGGAGCGGATGCCCCACGTCCGCTCGGTCGCGGTGGGGGTCTGGGTGGAGACCGGCTCGCGGCACGAGCCCGAGCCTCGCGGCGGGGTCTCCCACCTGATCGAGCACCTGGTCTTCAAGGGGACCGCCACCCGCAGCGCGGAGGCCATCGCCCGCACGATGGACTCGGTGGGCGGGCAGATGGACGCCTTCACCACGAAGGAGCACACGTGCTTCTACGTGCAGGTGCTGGACGAGCACCTGCCGCTGGCCGTCGATCTCCTGACCGACATCCTGCTGCACCCGCTCTTCGACGCCGAGGAGCTGGAGCGCGAGAAGTCGGTCGTGCTGCAGGAGATCCGGATGGTGGAGGACACGCCCGACGACGTCATCCACGACATCTTCGCGGCCCAGGTATGGCTCAACCACCCGCTGGGCCGGCCGATCCTGGGCACCCGCGAGCTGGTGACCGGCTTCAGCCGGGAGGCGATCGCCGATTACTTCGGCGACGAGTACGTGCCGCCGCGGATCATCATCGCGGTGGCCGGCAACGTCACCCACGACCAGGTGGTCGAGCTGTTCGGCACGGGGTTCAACGGCTTCGCGCGTGGGCTGCGGCCGCGTCACGCCGAGGCGGCGACGCTGACGCCGGGGGTGAACATTGTGCACAAGGCGCTCGAGCAGGTCCACCTCGTGATGGGCTTCCCGGGCCTGCCCCACGCCGCGCCCGAGCGCTACGCGATGTTCCTGCTGAACGACGTGATCGGTGGCAGCATGTCGTCGCGGCTGTTCCAGGAGGTGCGCGAGCGCCAGGGGCTGGTCTACTCCATCCACTCGGGCGCCCAGGCGTTCGCCGACACCGGCATCGTCTACCTGTACGCCGCTACCGACGCCCAGAACTTCTCCAAGGTGCTCAAGTCGATCCTCAAGGAGCTGCGCGAGCTCAAGAAGACCGGCGTCACCGCCGAGGAGCTCAAGCGCGCCAAGGACCATCTCAAGGGGAGCCTGATGCTCTCGCTGGAATCGACGTCGAGCCGGATGAACCGCCTGGCCAAGCACGAGCTGCACCTGGGCGCCTTCCTCACCATCGACGACATGCTGGCCTCCATCGACGGGGTCAAGCACGAGGAGGTCCAGGCACTCGTCACCGAGCTGCTCGACGAGGACCGGTTGGCGCTCACGACGCTGGGACCGCTCGATCGGCGGAACTTGCCCTCGGAGCTGCGGTAGCTCGAAGGGGGGCTTCGCCCCCCTTTCGACGGTCGTCGTGCGCCTGACGGCGCGCTCCTCGCTGCATCCCCCCAGACCAAGAAACAGGATTGCGCCGGCAAAGCCGGCGCTCGAACGCGGTGGCCAGGACGGGCGAGACCAATCATTTGTTCGGCTGGCGGCGTCGTGGCTGGCTTTGGATCGCGGGCATCGACGCGTTGGGCGCTCCCACGTGGGTCGGCGGTGGCGGGTCTTTCGCTCGGAGGGGTTTTGAATTATGGTGGGGGCGTGATCGAGCGGTATACGCGGCCGGCCATGGGGAGTATCTGGGGCGAGGCCGCGAAGTACCGGGCGTGGCTCCGGGTGGAAGTGGCGGTGTGCGAGGCGTACGCGCGCCGGGGACGGATCCCGGCCGATGCCCTGAGGCGCATCCGGGCCGCCCGCGTCGACGTCGACCGCATCCTGGACATCCAGCGGCGCGTCAAGCACGAGATGATCGCGCTGCTCACCAGCCTCGAGGAGCAGCTCGGCGCCGACTCCCGCTTCGTCCACGTGGGCCTCACCACCAACGACGTGTGGGACACCGCCACCGGGCTGCAGCTGCGCGACGCCGCCGATCTGTTGCTGGCCGGCCAGCAACGGCTGCGAGAGGCGCTCCGCGCCCTGGCCCTGAAGTACCGCGACACGCTCACCATCGCGCGCACCCACGGCGTGCACGCGGAGCCCACCACGTTCGGCCTGAAGGTGGCCGTCTGGTACGTCGAGGCGGGCCGCAACCTGGAGCGGCTGCGGCGGGCGCGGGAGGCGATCGCGGTCGGCAAGCTGTCGGGCGCCGTCGGCAACTTCGCCCACGTGGAGCCGGAGATCGAGGAAGAGGTGTGCCGCGATCTGGGCCTCGCGGTGGAGCCGGTGTCCACGCAGATCGTCCAGCGCGATCGGCATGCCGAGTTCTGCGCGGCGCTGGCCATCGCGGGCGCCTCGCTCGAGAAGATCGCGCTGGAGATCCGGGGGCTGCAGCGCACCGAGGTGCTGGAGGCCCAGGAGCCGTTCGGGGAGGGCCAGAAGGGCTCCAGCGCGATGCCGCACAAGCGCAATCCCGAGCTGGCCGAGCGGATCTGCGGCCTGGCCCGGTTGCTGCGCAGCAACGCGCTGGCGGCGGTCGAGAACGTCGCCCTGTGGCACGAGCGCGACATCAGCCACTCCTCGGTCGAGCGGGTGATCCTGCCCGACTCCACGATCCTCCTCGACTACATGCTCGACCTGGCCGCCTTCATCGTCGAGGGGCTCGACGTCGATCCGACCCGGATGGCTGAGAATCTGGAGGCGAGCCACGGCAACATCTACTCGCAGCGGGTGCTGCTCAGGCTGACCGAGTCCGGCCTGGCCCGCCAGGTCGCCTACGAGCTGGTCCAGCGTCACGCCATGCGGGCGTGGAAAGAGCGCCGCAGCCTGCTCGAGCTGCTGGCCGCCGATTCGGCCGTCACCGAGCGACTGAGCCCGGCCGAGCTGAAGGCGTGTTTCGATCCAGCCTGGTTCGTGCGCAACGTCGACGTCATCTTTCGCCGGGCGGGGCTGATCGACACGTGAAGGTCCGCGTGCTGGTCCGGCTCAAGCCCGGCATCCTCGACGTGCAGGGGGCCGCCGTGCAGCGCGCGCTGGCCGGGCTCGGCTTCGCCGACGCGCGCGAGCTGCGGGTGGGCAAGCTCATCGAGGTCGACGTGGACGCCGCCGGCGCCGAGCAGGCCCGCGCGCGCGTCGACGAGATGTGCCGCCGCCTTCTCGTCAACACGATCCTGGAGGACTACACGATCGAGCCGGAGCGGGCCGAGCGCCTTGCCCCGCCCGGAGTCGTCCGGTAAGATGACGAGTGCCGTCGCGCCTCGGCCCTCGCATCGGGAGAGGAGAGAACCGGTCCTATGAGATTCGGTGTCATCGTGTTCCCGGGCACGTGGAGCGACTGCGACTTCCACTACGTCGTCTCCGAGGTCCTCCACCAGCCGGTCAAGTACGTGTGGCATCGCGACCGGACCCTGGCCGATCTCGACTGCATCATCCTGCCCGGCGGCTTCTCGTACGGCGACTATCTGCGGGCGGGCGCGGTGGCGGGCCGCTCGCCGGTCGTCGAGGCGTTGCCCGAATTCATCGCCGGCGGCGGTCTCGTGCTCGGCTCCTGCAATGGCTTCCAGATCCTGTGCGAGGCGGGCCTGCTGCCCGGTGCGCTGATGCGCAACGAATGTCTGCAGTACCGCTGCCAGTCCACACACCTGCTCGTCGAGAACGCGGAGACGCCTTTCACCCGGGCGCTGCGCCCCGGCCAGGTGTTGACGATGCCGATCTCCCACGGCGAGGGTAAGTACCACGCGGACGCGGAGACGCTGCGGACGCTCCGACAGCACCACCGGGTGGTCTTCCGGTACGCGACCGCGGACGGGCAGGTCACCCGGGCCGCCAATCCGAACGGCTCGATCGAGAACATCGCGGGGATCGTGAACGAGGACGGCACGGTGCTCGGCCTGATGCCGCATCCCGAGCGGGCCGCCGAGACGGCCATGGGCGGCACGGACGGGCTGCAGATCTTCCACTCCCTCCTCGCCAGCCTC
>JBKOZA010000037.1:0-4645 GCA_046725675.1 Candidatus Methylomirabilota bacterium | reverse complement strand
CGCCGAGCGTCGCTCGCGCGCCCTTTTTTTGCGCCCAACCACTCAACATCTGAGCAGGACGTCACTGCTTCGCGAGCTCGTGCGCGCCGCCATCGCGCTCGTCGGCGTCGCGCTGTGGGGCGCCGCCCTCGTCATGCTGGCTCGTTGATCACCGGTCCTCGGGCGCTTGTTTCGAGCGCCGGCTTTGCCGGCGCAATCCTCCTGGGGGGAAGCAGGAAGGAGCGCGCCGTCAGGCGCGCGACGACCGTCGAAGGGGGGCGTCGCCCCCCTTCGAGGTTTTCTCGAAGACCCGGGCATCGATGAAGAGGTCGAGCAGGTGCGGGTCGAGCGCCCCGGCTCGCTGCTCGGCCCGCAGCGTGTCGAGCGCCTCCTCGGCACGGATCGCCTGCTTGTAGGGCCGATCGGTCGCGGTCAGCGCGTCGTAGATGTCGGCGATGGTCATCATGCGCGACTGCACGGGAATGTCCTCGGCGCGCAGCCGCTCCGGGTAGCCGGAGCCGTTCAGCTTCTCGTGGTGCGACCCGGCTATCTCGGGGATGCGCCGCAGCTCACGCGTCCACGGGATCCGCTTCAAGAACTTGGAGGTGTGGACGACGTGGTCCTGGATCTCGAGACGCTCGGCGGGGGTGAGGCTGCCGCGGGTGATGGCCAGCACAGTGGTCTCCTCCGGCGTCAGGAGCGTGCGCCGGCGGCCGCGGTGGTCCTCCCACGACCGGGCGGTGATGCGCAACAGCTGGCCGGCGAGGTCCTGCGCGTGCACGCTGGGCTCGTTCAGCGAGACGATGGCCTCGAACGCCTCGTCGAGCTCCGCGACGGCGGCGGCCAGCTCGGCATCGAGCTTGGTCGCCTGCTCGGCGTAGCCCTGCTGGCCGCGCCGCACCGCCCAGTCCAGCTTGCGGAGGGCGGCTCCCAGCTCGAGGTCGCGCGTCAGCAGCTCGACGCGCTGGCGGATCTGCTCGAGCTCGGCCGGGTAGAGCTTTTGGGACTTGACGAGCACGTGCTCGCGGACGCCCACCTTGCCGAAGTCGTGCAGCAGCGCGGCATAGCGCAGCTCGCGCAGCTCGTCGGCACCGAAGTGTACGCCTCCATACGGTCCCGTACGGCACCGATTCACGACCTCGGCGAGGCCGACGGTGAGCGCTGCCACTCGCGACGAGTGGCCGGACGTTGTCGGATCGCGCGACTCGATCGCGGTGACCGAGGCCTTCACGAACCCCTCGAAGAGCTCGCTGATACTGTCGTAGAGGCGCCGATTGGCGATCGCCACCGCCGCCTGGGAGGCGAGGGAGCCGGCCAGCCGCGCGTGCTGCTCGCCGTAGGGCCGCACGTGTCGCTCGACGTCCTCGGCCGAGCGCAGCGGCCCCGCGAAGTCGGGCCGGCAGTTGATGAGCTGCAGGGCGCCGAGGATCTCGCCCTGCGGCGTCAGCATCGGCACCACCAGCATCGACATCGAGCGGTAGCCGGCGCGTTCGTCGAACCAGCGGTTGATCTGGAAGCGTGAGTTAGGCGGCGGCGCGTAGGCGTCGGCCAGATTCACGACCTGCCCGGTGAGCGCGACGTAGCCCGCGACGCTGGCCTCGTCGAGGGCCAGCTCGAATGACTGGAAGGGAACCTCGATGCTGGAGTTCTGGGCCAGGGCGAAGCGCAGGCGACGATCACCGCCCGTGCCCTCCTCGACGAGGTAGAGCGAGCCGGCATCGCTGCGCGTGATTTCGCGAGCCTTGGTCAGGATGGTCTCGAGCAACACGTCGACGTCGCGCTCGGCCGAGAGCCGGATGCCGATGGCGTTGAGCTCGCCCAGCTCGTGCTCCAGGCGCGCCCGGTCGGCGGCGGCGTCGAGGTCGCCGAAGGCGTTGGCGACCGCGCGGGCGACGAGTGGCCGGGCGGCCCCGGCCGGCACCAGCCCGTACCAGCGCCCCGGCCACGGTCCCGGGGCCGTCGCCGCGACGACGCCGATGAGGCGCGTGCGCGGGCCAGGATCGGGCGAGGTCGGGTCGGACGTCATGATCACGGCCTCGGCCGGATCCGCGGTCGTCGCGGGCAGCACGTCGAACTCGTCGGCAAGCAGGGCGGCCGCCGCCGCGGCGGCTGGCGAGGGGGCGTCGTAGAGCACGCGGCGGCGCATGAGGGCAGCCTAGTGCTCCCGGGCGCGCCGAGTCAACTCACGGCCGGCCTAGAATGGACGCGTGACGTCCTTCGCCGACTTCGCCGCGCTCGGGCGGCGGCTGGAAGCCACGCCGGGCCGGCTCGACAAACGCCGGCTGGTGGCGGAGTTCCTCCGCCGCCTCGACCCGACCGAGGTCGAGCTCGGCGTGGCCTTCCTGACCGGCCATCCGTTCCCGACCTCCGATCCGCGTGTGCTCGGCGTGCGGGGCCTGCCGCGGGAGGTGCCGGCGAGCGGCGGGCCGCCGCTGACGCTGAGCGACGTCGGGAGCGCGTTTGCCGACGTAGCCGAGGCCAGCGGCGCGGGGTCGCGGCGCGTCCGCGAGGCGCGCCTGACCGAGCTGGCCGCCCGCGGGAGCGACGAGGAGCGTCACTTCCTGAACCGGATCATCGGGGGCGAGCTGCGCACGGGCGTCTCCGACGGCCTCGTGCTGGAGGCGATCGCCGCCGTCGCCGGCACCGGTATGGATACGGTGCGTCGGGCGGCGCTGTTCCTCGGCGACCTCTCGGCGGTCGCCGCGCTGGGTCGGGCCGGCGGCGCCGCCGCGCTGGACGGCGTGGCGCCGCGGCCCTTCGTGCCGCTGCTCCCGATGCTCGCCGAGATCGCCACCGACTTCGGCGACGTGCTGCGGGCCCACGGCGGCCGCACCGCGGTCGAGTTCAAGTACGACGGCGCCCGCGTGCAGGTCCATCGCGAGGGCGAACGTGTCGGTATCTGGTCGCGGCGCCTGTCGGACGTCACCCGTAGCCTCCCCGACGTGGTGGCGGTCGCGCGGACGCTGCCGGGCGCGCCGTTCATTCTCGACGGGGAAGTCGTGGCGCTGGATGCGGCGGGCAGGCCGCTGCCGTTCCAGGAGCTGATGCGGCGCTTCCGGCGGGTGCACGGCGTCGAGACGCTGGCCCGTGACATGCCGCTGGGGCTGCACTTCTTCGACTGCCTGCTCGTCGAGGGCCGCTCGCTGATCGACGCACCCCAGGCCGAGCGCTGGGCCGCGCTCACGCGCGTCACGGGCGGCCGCCATCTCGCGGAGCGCGCGCTCGTCGAGGACGTGGCCGCGGCCGAGGGGTTCCGGACGCGCGCGCTGGCCGCCGGCCACGAGGGCGTGATGGCCAAGGACCCCCGGGCCGGTTACGAGCCGGGCGGACGCGGCAAGCGCTGGTTCAAGCTCAAGGCCGCCGAGACGGTGGACTGCGTGATCGTGGCGGCCGACCGCGGCTCCGGCCGCCGGGTCGGCTGGCTGTCGAATTACCACCTGGCGGTGCGGGACGGCGAGACGTTCGCCGACGTCGGCAAGACGTTCAAGGGGCTCACCGACGCCGAGTTCGCGGCGATGACCGACCGCCTGCGCGCACTCGCGACGGACGACGACGGGTACACGGTGCGCGTGCGGCCCGAGGTCGTCGTCGAGGTCGAGTACAACGAGATCCAGCGCAGCCCCACCTACCGCTCTGGCCTCGCCCTGCGCTTCGCCCGCATCGCCCGCGTTCGCGAGGACAAGGCCCCGGGCCAGGCCACCACGCTCGAGGAGCTGCGCGCCCTCTACGAACGGCAGTTCGCCACCAAGGGGCGCGCCACGGAGGAGCCCTGACCGCGGGCGTCGTCCCTGGTAGAATCGCGCTTCGTGACTTCGCGTGTCCTGACCGGTATTGCCAAGCTCGACGACATGCTCGGCGGCGGCCTCTTGCCCGGCACGCTCGCCGTGGTCTACGGCGCCACCGGCATCGGCAAGACGCACCTGGGTCTCACCTTCGCCGATCACGGGCAGCGGGCCGACGGCGCCCGCGGCCTCGTCTTCGACATGAACGGCCGCGGCGACTCGCAGCAGCACGCCGAGTACGCGACCCGGCTCTTCGGCTGGACGCTCGGCGAGTGGACCCACGCGGTGCCGCCGATGAGCGATCCGTATCCGCCGCCCGGGCAGATGGCCGCGCACTACTCCAACGCCTTCCGGTGGGTGGGCCGGGTGCGCGACTTCCAGGTGCCGACGCCGGACGGGGGGTGGGAGTTCGACTGGAACTGGAAGGCGACGTACAACCACGTGCTGTACACGGTGCGCCCGTTCCTCTACTTCCACTGCGCGGCCGGCACCCGCCGCGTCGTCGTCGACGGCGTCGAGCCGATGGACTCGCCGGCCGACTCCATCCAGTTCTGGATGTTCGACGAGCTGTATCGCAAGACGATCCACCGCGACTCCGAGACCCTCGGTATGGAGATCTGCCTGCCGGTGTGGAAGCACCGCGAGTTCATCGACGCCCACCGCTACGACCACACGAGCCTCACGACCCTGCTGCTGGTCACGACCGAGGAGACGCGGCTGGAGGACCTGCTGGCCCGCAAGGTGGCGACGGGCGACGTCGGCGCGACGGCCAACACCATCGTCGTGCTGGGCAGCGAGCGGGTGGGCTCCCGGCTGGCCCGGATGCTCTGCGTCGTCAAGCACCGCGGCAGCGCGATGAGCGACGAGATCGTCGAGTACCGCGT
>JBKOZA010000036.1:0-4070 GCA_046725675.1 Candidatus Methylomirabilota bacterium | reverse complement strand
CTCCATCGCGCCGACACGCTGAGCCTGGCCGAGATCGCCGCCCGCCGCGAGGATCTCGTGAGTCGGGCCCAGGCCGGGAAGCTACGGCCGGCCGACATCCAGGGCGGAAGCTTCACGATCAGCAACCTGGGCATGTACGGGGTCGACGCCTTCGACGCGATCGTGAATCCGCCTCAGGCCGCGATTCTGGCGGTCGGCCGGATCACCGACCGCGTCGTCCCCGTCAACGGCCAGCCGGCGGTGGCGCCGACGATGGTGCTCACGCTCTCCTGCGACCATCGGGCGCTCGACGGCGCCCGCGGCGCCCGGTTCCTCGGTGACCTCGCCGATCTCGTCGAGGAGCCTCTGTCGTTGCTGGCCTGAGGCGATTCCGAGCGCGACCCGCCCACTGCTCGAGGCGCCGGTACCAGACGAGCTTGTCGCCGAATCCTGGATAGGCCGCGTTGCGGCCGCTGGGGTTCGGCACCACGAACACGACGGCGCCGCCGATCTGCTCCGGTTTCGGGCCGGGGCCGGGGCTCGCCGACCGGCCGACGAAGGCCCGGTAGACCGTGCGGCCGACGAAGGCCACCACCGACGGTCGGACGGTCGCGATCGTCCGGGCCAGGCGGCGGCGGCCGCGCGCGTAGTCGGCGGCGGTGAGCTCGGAGGCTTCCCGCGTCGCGCGCTCGACGATGTTGGTGAGGGCCAGGCCCAGCTCCGGAAGTCGAACGTCGTCCACGAACGTGAGCGGCTCGGGGACGAGGCCGGCGGCGTGCAGCAACCGGTAGAACGGATTGCCGGGCCCGGCGAAGTGATGACCGACCCGGGCCGACGTCAGGCTCGGGTTGATGCCGACGAAGAGGATACGCGGGCGCGGGCACAGCCGGGCCGGCAAGCGCATCGCTCACGCGGCCGCGGTGGGCCGGTCGCTATACTGGGCTGCCATGGCCGCCGTCGATCGTCGACTCGCCGCGACCTGTTGGCTGATCGTCCTCGGCGTCGTCGGGCTCGCAGGCTGCGTGGGCGTCGTGCGAACCCGGTTCGCCTGGGTCGAGGTGACGAGCGCGGCCACGACGAAGGCCGAGGTCCGGGCCCGGTTCGGCGAGCCCCGGCGCGCGACGCGCGAGGAAGGCCGGGAGGTCTGGTACTACGACCTGTCCGAGCCGGGCCCCTCGGGCCAGCGCCCGGCCGGTGAAGGGACCACGATCGTGTTCGCGCTCATCGCCCCGATCTGGTGGCGGACCCGGCCCGACGACAACGTGCGCTTCACCTTCGAGGGCGACACCGTCGTCGCCAGTGCCCAGCTGAGCTCCTCCGAGCTCGGCTTCTACTGCGGCGTGAGCCCCGTTCACGCGCAGGTCTTCCTCTGCGGCCCCATGCCCTGACGCCCTCCGCGCCAGACCCGGCGTCGCTAGGCCTCGGGGGGTTGATAGAGGTAGTCCGCCCGGCAGCGCTCCATGATGGCGCGGAGGTCCTGGCGCAATTCCTCCAGCGTGGGGCGGCCGACGAACCACCAGCCGTTGTAGATCCGGTGAATGGTGAGGTCGGGATACAGCGAGAACGTGTACGGCAGGGCGACGAGGCCGTGCTCGAAGCCGGGTCGCGTGATCTCGACGATGTCCAGCTGCGAGATCGCCTTGCGATCGGCGTCGCTCAGGAACGTGAAGGTCGCGCCGAGGCCGGCGCGGAACGCCGCGCACACCGCCGGCGAGTCGGTCGAGACGACCGCCAGCCGGCAATAGTTCACGGCCAGCTCGTCCTGCAGCTCGGTGAGGTGCCGCAACTGGCACGCGCACTTCGGTCACCAGTAGCCGCGGTAGAAGCTCACGATCAGCGGGTAGGCGCCGGCCAGGGTGGACAGCCGCACGGCCTGGCCACGGTGATCGGGCAACTCGAGGTCCGGAAAGCGACCGCCGACGATCAAGTCCGTATGCATGCGTGCCTCCTGGCGCTGCCAGCTCGCCTCACAACAGCTTCGGCAAGACCTGCTCGGTGAAGAGGGTGAAGCTCTTGTGGCTCAGCGGCGCGCACATCAGGTAGTCGAGACCGATCGTGTCGCGCAGCTCGAGGATCTTGTCGAGCACGCGCTCGGGGGTGCCGCGGAGCACGACCTCGTTCAGATATCGCTCGACCGGATCGACGCCCGGTGTCCAGTGCGGGGGCGGCGGCCCGGCGCGCCTGGTCGGGTTCGCATAGGAGGCCACCGTCCACGAGGCGCCGGCCCGGGCGACTTCCTCGGCCTCGCGCTCGGTGGCGCCCACGGCGAGCAGGCGCGCCGTCGGGATCACGCGCCCCTCGATCGGAAAGCCGTGGGCCCGCAGCACCTGGTAGTAGTGCTCGCGCTTGCGGCCGATGTCGGCGTGGGTGGCGTGCGGGTCCTGCAGGATGTCGTGGCCCCTCTCGGCGGCCCGGCGGATCGAGTCGAGGGACGTCGCCGCCAGCCACACCGGCGGATGCGGCGTCTGCAACGGCTTGGGGAGAACCTCGACGTTCGCGTAGCGCCAGAATCGACCGGTGTACGTCAGGCGGTCGCTGCGCCAGGCGGTCAGGACGATGTCCACGCATTCGCGGAAGCGGTCGGAGCTTTCCTCCGCCGGCACCTCGAAGGCCTCGAACTCGGCGCGGTCGAAGCCGCGGCCGGCGCCCCAGTTGACGCGGCCGCCCGTCAGCACGTCGATCATGGCGACTTCCTCGGCGAGCCGCAGGGGGTTGTAGAAGGCGGCCAGCGAGACGGCCATCCCGATGCGCAGGGTCTTGGTGCGGGCGGCGACGTGGGCCGCCATGACGTTGATCGACGGGCAGACGCTGTAGGTGTTGAAGTGGTGCTCGGCGAGCCAGACGCAGTCGTAGCCGGTCTGCTCCATGATCGCGATCCGGGCGAACGCGCGCTCGTAGACCACCGCGAGCGGCCCGCGTCGCGACCACGAGAAGAACTGCAGGACGCCCACCCGCATGGCCATCGGCGGGCCCGGGTCACCTCTCGGCGGTGCGAATCCCCGCCGGCCCGCCGTTGACCTTCACACGGTGACCGGTGTCCTTCAGGGTGGAGCCGTCCCACGAGAAGACCCAGTAGTCCTTCTCGACCATGTTGCCGACCAGCAGCGTCTTGCCGTCGGGCGACCACGCGACCCCCTGCGACCAGTGGCCGATCGGCGCCTCGGCGACGCGCGCCAGCGTCTTGCCGGTGACCCGCACGATGACCAGCTTGCCGGCGTCGTTGAAGAAGGGGGACTCCTTCGGGCGATTGCTGCCGTTGTGGACGACCACGGCGACCACCGTGGCGTCGGGCGAGATCTTGAGCCCCTCGGCCGTCGAGCCGAGGACGCCCACGGTGTCGACGACGCGGGGGGGCTTCGCGGTCAGATCCATCAGGGTGACCGCGTCGCTGTCCCCGGTGGGCCCGCCGGCGAGATGGCCCACGACGGCAAACGCGCCCGTCGCCGCGACGTCCATCACGATGGGACGCAGGCCCGGCGTCATATCGCGCTTCGTGTACTCGACCCGGGTGCCCTCGATCGAGAGCACGGAGACCTTGTTGTCGGTGTTGCGGGACACGAGCGCGGTCTTGCCGTCGGGGGTGATCGCCACCATACCGCCGCCGGCCTTGGCCCCGCCGACCTCCACGGTTCCCGCCGGAGTCACGGTCTTGCCCTGGATCGTGAACACCGACACGGTGCCGTCCACCAGGTTGGAGACCAGCGCCAGCGTGCCCTGACGGTTGATGGACACGCCGGCGGCGCCCTGGCCCGCCTGCAGGGTCGCCAGCACCTTGGGCGGATTCGCCTTGAGGTCGATGACGCTGACCTGGTTGTTGGGCGCCTGCTTGGTGGCGTCGGTCGGATCGACCTTGTTCGACGCGGTCACCAGCGCCAGGCTCTCGTCGGGCGTCACCGCCACGCTCAGCGGCGGCCCTGCCACGCTCACCGGGGCCGGCACCTCGCCGATCACGCGCGGGGGCGAGGCCTTCAGGTCGATGATCGACACCGTGTCGGGCGGCGCACTGCCCACCACCGTGACCACGCCGTTCACGAGGACCACCTTGTTGTCGTTGGCCGACACGGCGATCTGGGCGTCCGCGACCGGCGCGA
>JBKOZA010000035.1:0-6872 GCA_046725675.1 Candidatus Methylomirabilota bacterium | reverse complement strand
GCGCGAGGCCGCGCGCGGCCCCCGTCGCGCGCGGACGTGGCTCGCCTGAGCCCGGCCACGGCGCGCGGCGCCAACGCCGTCGACGTCCGCGTGGAGGACGTCCGCAAGCGGTATGGCCCGGTCGAGGCGCTGCGGGGCGTGTCGCTCGCCTTTGCGGCCGGCCGGCTCACCGCCATTCTCGGGCCCTCGGGGTGCGGCAAGACGACGCTGCTGCGCGCGATCGCGGGTTTCGTGCGCCCCGACACCGGCACCGTCCGTTTCGCCGGCGAGGACGTGACCGCGCGACCGCCACAGGAGCGGGCGAGCGCGATGGTCTTCCAGAGCTACGCCCTCTGGCCCCACATGACGGTCTTCGACAACGTCGCCTACGGGCTGCGGCTGCGGCGCCAGCCGCGCGGCGAGATCCGCGAGCGCGTGCTGGCGAGCCTGGCGCTGGTCGAGATCGGCGACGTCGAGTCGGTCGCCCGGCGCAAGCCGGGCGCGCTGTCGGGCGGCCAGCAGCAGCGCGTGGCCCTGGCTCGCGCCCTCGTCGTGGAGCCGCGCGTGCTGCTGCTCGACGAGCCGCTGTCGAACCTCGACGCCAAGGTGCGCCAGCGGCTGCGCGCGGAGATCCGCCGCCTGCAGCGGCGGGTCGGCATCACGACGATCTACGTCACCCACGATCAGGAAGAAGCCCTGGCGATCGCCGACCAGGTCGTGCTGCTGAACGCCGGCGCCGTCGTGCAGGCGGGCACGCCCGAGGAGGTCTACCGCCGCCCCGCCGACGCCTTCGCCGCCGACTTCCTCGGGGTGACGACGCGCCTGCCCGGCCACGCCGCCGCCGGTCGGCTCGAGGTCGCCGGCCAGAGCGTGCCGTACCGCGGCGCCGGGCGCGGCGCCGTCGAGATCGTGCTGCGCGCCGCCGACCTGAGGCTGGGGCCGCCCGGGCTGACGGCGAACGCGCCGGGCCTGGCCGGGCGCGTCGAGGAGAGCCTCTTCCTCGGCACGCACTACCGGCACTACGTGCGGGTCGGCCCGGCGCTCGTCATGGTCGACGGCGCCGAGCCGGTGCCGACGGGGCCGGTGAGCGTTATCATCCCGCCCGACGCGCTGCGCGTCTTCGAGGTCGCCGGCGCGTGACCACGGACAAGGAGACCCGCCCATGCTGGTTCGCCTGCTGATCCTGCTGCTCGCTCTCGCCGTGCCGGCCGCCGCCGCCACCCGCGTGAACGTGGCGATCGGCGCCGACGTCAACGTCGTCGAGGTCCACAAGACCGTGCTCGGCCCCGGCTTCGCCCAGACGAGCAAGGACACCGAGTTCAACGTGGTCGGGACCGGCACCGGCGAGCCCGCCAGCCGCGCGATCTACACGAAGCTCAAGGCCCAGGCCGACACCGGCCGCAAGCCCTGGGACATCGACGTGGCGCTGGTGAGCATGGCCGTCGCCTCTCAGATGGTCAAGGAGGGGCTGCTGCACCGCTACGTGCCGCAGCTCAAGAACGCCGCCCTCGTGAAGGGCGCCGAGGTCAAGGAAGCCTTCGGCGTCACCGTGGACGGCTACGTGGTGCCGATGTTCCAGAACCAGATCGCCATCGCCTACAACCCGGCCCGGGTCGCGGCGCCGCCGAAGACGTTCGAGGAGCTCGTCGCCTGGGCCGCGGCCAACCCCGGTAAATTCGGCTACAACGGCATCAAGGGTGGCGTCAGCGGCGTCGGCTTCACGATGGGCTGGGTCTACTGGAAGACGGGCCAGTACAAGGCGCTCACCCAGGGGCCGTTCGACAAGAGCAAGGAAGGCGCGATCCGCGAGGCCATCACCGCGCTGCGCGACTTCAACAAGACGGCCCTCATCACCAACGGCAACGCCGGCACGCTCGACGCGCTCAACCGCGGCGAGATCGCCATGGGCGCGGTGTGGATCGACCAGCTGGTGGCGTGGAAGAACGAGGGCCGCATGGACGCGACGGTCACGCCGGTGCTGCCGGCCCCGGGGCTGCCGATCTACCCGCTCTACCTCGTGGTCCCCCGGGAGGCCGCCAACCGCGACCTCGCCGTCCGCTACATCGACTACGTCGCCACGCCCGAGGTGCAGGCGAAGGCGATCGTCGAGAAGTTCGGCTGGTACCCGGGCGTGGACGCCGACAAGGTGCTGCCGCTCATCAGCGCCAAGAGCCGCGAGCTGCTCTTCAAGGGCGTGTCGGCGGAGGACCTGGCGAAGTACTCCCGGCAGATGCCGATCAAGGAGTACCACGACCTGATCACGCTGGCCTACGAGGAGATCGTACGCTGAGCCGACGCGAGCGCTGGCTATGGGCGGGGCTGTGC
Organism: Candidatus Methylomirabilota bacterium; assembly: GCA_046725675.1. Lineage (GTDB taxonomy): Bacteria > Methylomirabilota > Methylomirabilia > Rokubacteriales > CSP1-6 > AR5. Next base: position 4,568 of record JBKOZA010000035.1, on the reverse strand, counting down.
GCGCCCGCCCTGATGGTGCTGGGCGCCGTCTTCCTGTGGCCGCTCGCCGTCTCCGTGCTGGCCAGCCTCACGCGCGACGGCGCACTGACGCTCGCCCACTACGAGACGGTCTGGCGTCTCTACCGCGGTGACGTCCTCTACACCATCGGCGTGGCCGCCGCCGGTACCGTCCTCACGTTCGCCGCCGCCATCCCCGCCTGCGGCTGGCTGCGCCTGCGCGCGTTCGGCCCGGTCGAGTTCCTGCTCAAGGTGCCGCTGTTCGTGCCGTTCGTCGTCGTCGGTCACGCCCTGCGCGTGGCGCTGAGCCCCCACGCGCCGGGCCTGGCCGGCTCGTGGGCCGGCATCGCGCTGGCGCTGGCGTGGAAGCACCTGGGCCTGGCGGCGCTCCTGCTGCTCGGCGCCTTCCGCGGCGTCGACGAGAGCTACCTCGAGGCGGCCCGCGACGTCGGCGCCACCGGCGGCCGGCTCGTGAGGGACATCCTGGTACCGATGTCCGGGCCGGCGCTCGCGGTCAGCGGCATCCTGATTTTCTCGTCGATGCTCGCGTCGTTCTCGATCCCGCTGATGATGAGCCGGGGCGGCGGCCCCCAGATGCTGATGATCGACGTCTACTACCGCTACGGCCAGCACGGCGACTTCGCCACGGCGTCGGCCCTCGGGGTGGTGGCCTACCTGCTGGCGATGGGCGCGGCGCTGGTGTACGCGCGGCGGCTCACGGCGTGAGCGCGCGCGCCCTGGTGGCCCGCGCGGCCGGCTTCGCCGTCGCCGCCTTCCTGATCGTCGGCCCGCTGACGAGCCTGGCCGTGTGGTCGCTGGCCGAGCGCTGGACCTTCCCGAGCGCGTGGCCGCAGCGCTTCGGCCTGCGTTACTGGCATCGCGTGGCCACCGGCGACTTCCTGGAACCGCTGCGCCTGGGCGTGCTCATCGCGGTGATCGTCACGCTCGTGGCCCTCGCGATGGCCATCCCGCTCGGCTACGCCCTGGCCCGCCTGGCCTTCCCCGGACGCGCGGTCGTGCTGCTGCTGTTCCTGCTGCCACAAGCGTTTCCCCAGTTGCCGGTGTTTGCCAGCGCGACGCGCGAGTTCTATCGCTTCGGGCTGGCCGGGACGATTCCGGGGGTGGTGCTGGTGCACCTGGTCGGCGGCCTGGTGTTCGCAGTGTGGACGATGACCGCGGTCTTCCGCTCGATCGCGCCCGAGCTCGAGGAGGCGGCCTGGAACCTGGGCGCCTCCACGACGCGCGCGTTCGTGGGCGTGGCCCTGCCGCTCGCCGTACCCGGCATCGTCGCCAGCGCCGTGCTCGTCTTCCTCTACTCACTGGACGAATTCACCGGCACGCTGCTGGTGGGGGCGCCGTTCGTCACCACCCTGCCCGTTTACATGTACACGGCGAGCCTCGGGTACGAGCTGCAGATCGCCTCGGTCACCGCGCTGGTGCTGATGGCGCCCGGCGCGGTCCTCCTGCTGGTGCTGGAGCGGTTCCTCAAGTCGGACTATCTGGTCTTCTTCGGCCAGCTCTGAGCGCCGGAGGGTCCACACCGAGGGGCGCCGCGCGCTGCAGCGCGGCGCCGTCCTCCGGAAGGCTACACCGCTCTGGCCACGTAGCGCACCAGCACCGCGTTGATCAGGATCGTCACGAGCGACGACGCCAGCGTGGCGTTGTAGATGTCGTCGCCGACCAGGCCGGAGGCGCGGGCGACCTGCACGAGGATGAAGGAGAATTCACCGATCTGGGTGAGGCCGATGCCGACCAGCGCCGCGGTGGCCAGCGGGTAGCGGAAGAGCCGGACCACGGCCGTCCAGATCGCCAGCTTGCCGACGACGATGAGACCGATCATCGTCGCCAGCAGCCCCGGGTTGCCGACAACCGCGGCCGGATTGATCAGCGTGCCGACGGTGACGAAGAACAGCGCGACGAACGCGTCTCGCATCGGCAGGAGGCGGGCCAGCGCGTCGTGGGCACGGTCGGACTGGCTGATGATGAGCCCGCCCAGGAACGCGCCGAGGGCCAGGGAGAGCCCGGCGGCCTGGGTCAGGGCGGCCGTACCCAGCGCGATGGCGAGCGCGACCAGCAGGAACAGCTCCTCGCTGCCCGTCCGGGCCACCCGCGTCATCACCCTCGGCATGACCTTGAAGGCCAGGTACGTGAACGGGACGAGGATCATCGTCGCGATCAGCAGCGCCCGGCCGAGGGCGAGCAGTCGGCTCGTCTCCAGCGATCCGAGCGACGGCAGCAGGACCGTGAGGACCACGACGGCGAGGTCCTCGACCAGCGTGATGCCGATCATCACCCGGCCGTGCAGGGATTGCAGCTCGCCACGGTCGAGCAGCAGGCGCGCCAGCACCATCGTGCTGGCCACCGAGACGACGGCACCGACCACCACGCCCCGCAGCACGGGCCAGCCGGCCAGCCATCCGACGCCCGCACCCAGGAGCATCGAGAGCACGATGCCGAGCGGGCCGCCCACGACGGCGACCCACTTCACCCGCAGGAGGTCGCGCAGCGAGAACTCGATGCCGATCGAGAACATGAGCAGGATGACCCCGATCTCGGCCAGCAGCTCGAACGTGTGCACGTCCGAGACGGTGGGGCCCGGCGTGAACGGGCCGATGACGATGCCGCCGACGACGTAGCCGAGGATGAGGGGCTGACGCGCGGCATGGGCGAGGACGCCGCCGATCAGCGCGGCGGCGAAGACGTAGGCGAGATCGCGGAACAGGAGCGCTTCGGCGGCGGCCACGTGGGGTCGTTCACCCGAGTTGGATGTCCAGCCAGCCCCGCGGCGTGACCGTCGCCAGCTCGCCCTCGCGCAGCAGCACCGTCGTCGTGGCCGACTCGAAGATCGCCGGGCCCTTCACCTCGTGGCCGGCCGGCACGCCGTCGAGCCGGTAGATCGGGACGTCCACCCACCCGCCCAGCCACACCCGCCGCCGCACGGGCGGGACCAGCGCGCGCCCGGCCGCGACCGCCTCGTCGGCCGGGAGCACCGGCAACCGTCCGACGACCGCCACGCGCGCGTTGACGATCACGACTTCCTGGCCGGGCGCGCTGTAGGCGTACAGCTCCTCGTGGCGACGGTGGAAACGCGTGGTGATTTCGTCGAGCAAGTCGGCGGCGGCGACGTCGACGCCGTCGAGGGGGACCTGGATCTCGAAGATCTGCTCGCCGTAGCGCATGTCCACCGCCCGGCGGACGTCGACCGCCCCCTCGAAGCGCCCCAGGCGGCGGCGTCCTTCCTTCTCCAGCGACGCGAACAGCCGGCGCAGCGCGGCGGCCGTCAGCCGCCGCACGTCGCTGACGTGGGAGCGCACCAGCTCGTACCGGAGATCGGTCGCCAGCATCCCCCAGGCCGACAGCACGGCGGCGACGCTGGGGACGATGACGCGGCGGATCTCGAGCAATCGCGCAACCTCGGTCACGTGCAGGCCGGCGGCGCCGCCGAAGGCGACCAGCGTGAAGCCGCGCGGATCGACGCCACGGCGCACGGACACGAGCTTGATGCCCTCGGCCATGTTGGTGTTCACGACCTGCCCGATGCCCTCGGCCGCCGTCAGCACATCGGTGTCGAGCGCGCGCGCCGCCGTCTCGACCGCTCGGCGGGCGGCGGCGACGTCGAGCGCGATGCGGCCGCCGAGGAAGTTGCCGCGGTCGAGCAGGCCACGCACCAGGTTGGCGTCGGTGACGGTCGGCCTCGTGCCCCCGCGGGCGTAGCAGGCCGGTCCCGGATCGGCACCCGCGCTCTCGGGGCCCACGTGCAAGATGCGGCCGGCGTCGACCGAGGCGATCGAGCCGCCGCCGGCGCCGAGCGTGTGGATGTCCAGCGAGGGCAACGCCACGCGGGCGAGGCCGACCACCTTCTCGCCGGTCAGCGTGGGCTCGCCGCCCTGCAGGAGCGCGATGTCGGTGCTGGTGCCGCCCATGTCGAAGGTGACGAGATCGCCGCGGCCGGTGAGCTGCGCCACGTGGCGGCCGGCCGCCAGACCGCCGGCCGGGCCGGACAGCACGGCGCCGGCGGCCAGCCGCGCCGACTCGCGGATCGGCGCCACGCCGCCGTGGGATTGCATGATCAGCACCTCGCTGCGGTAGCCGTGCGCGCGCAGGCGAGTGGCGAGGTTGGCCAGGTAGCGGGCGAGCGCGGGGCCCACGTAGGCGTTGACGACCGTCGTCCACACCCGCTCGTACTCCTTGATCTGCGGCAGCACCTCGGAGGACAGCGAGACGTAGACGTCGCGGCGCCAGCGGGCGACCGCGCGACCGGTCTCCTGCTCGTGCCGTGGATTGCGGTAGGCGTGCAGGTAGCACACGGCCACCGCCTCCACCTGCTCGGGCTCGAGCGTGGCCAGCGCGGCCGCCAGCGAGCGGCGGTCGAGGGCCGTCCGCACGCTGCCGTCGAAGGCCATCCGCTCGCGCACGCCGAGCCGTCGCGCGCGCGGGACGAGCGGCACCGGCGGCGGCACGCGCAGGTTGTAGCGATCGTCCTTCAGGCCCTCGCGCATCTCGATGACGTCGCGATGGCCCGCGGTGGTGAGCAGGCCGACCCGCGCGCCCTTGCGCTCGAGCAGCGCGTT
>JBKOZA010000034.1:0-13406 GCA_046725675.1 Candidatus Methylomirabilota bacterium | reverse complement strand
CGCCCTCGTTCAGGCCAAAGTACTCGGCCAGGACTTCCCGGTGTCCGAGATAGGCTGACGACAGCACGACGACCTCGGCACACTCGCTGAAGAGCTCGCGCGCCATGCTACCCACGGTCAGCGGCACCAGCGCCAGCTCGGCCCCGGCGTGGTCCGGGTAGCGCACGATCCACTCGCGGTCGCCGGCGTCGAGGAAGAAGGCGACCCGGGCCAGCGCACTCTCCAGCCGGTCGCGCTGCTCCAGGAGGTCCTGCTCCTCGCGGGTGGGTGGCATCTCGAGAAACATCTCGGGCGGCTGACCGCGAGGACGCAAGGCCTCCAGCCACCGCTCGATCTGCAGGCGCTGCGCCTCCAGCCGCTCGACGTGCCCGGCCAGCAGCGGGCGATAATCGTCGGCGCCCGCCAGACGTGGCAGAAGCCCGCCGAACCACTCCCGCATTTCGTCGTGCGAGAAGCGCGCGGTGAACACCCCGACGAGCTGGCTCTCGAGGTTATGGGCCTCGTCCACGATCAGCAGGCGCCGCCGCCGGAGCTGTTCGGCGTGCCAGTGACGCAGGGTGGCGAAGTAGGCGGTGTTGGTGCAGAAGATGGGCGCGTTCAGCGCGGTCTGCTTGGCGCGCACGTAGGGACAGGCGCAGGCCGGCCCGCCCGGCCGCCGGCACATCCCGCGCGACGTCGGCACCGGGGCGCCGTGATAGCGCTCGCACACGTAGTTGTCCCGGCCCTTCACCAGTGCCAGCTCGGCGCCGAACTCGCGCTCGTACTGGTCCTGGAGCAGCTTCTGCGAGGTCAGCAGATAGGCGTCGCCGCTCCAGCGGGCCAGCGTGGTGGCGACGTGGCTCTTGCCCACGCCGGGTGGGGCCTCGATCAGCAATACGCGAGGCCCCCGCGGGTCGTCCTCGAGCTCCGCGAGCGCATCGCCCAACACGCTCAGCAGGCGCGCCTGCTCCGGCCGTGGCGTGGCTCCGGGGGGGAAGTGCGCGAGCAAATCGTCCATCGGATCCCGGCTCACCTTAGCAGAGAGTGGACGCGACCGACGGCTCAGCCCGGCGTCGCTCCCCACCGCCCGCGATGCCGCGTCCCGCGGGCGGGGCGGGTATCATGGGCGCATGTCGGACCGTCCCGTCAGTCCACGACTCGAGTTCTCCGCCGGGGGACTCGTCTTCGACGACGCTGGACGCGTGCTGCTCATCCGCACCCGCGACCTTCGCAACCAGCCCGTGTGGACGTTGCCGAAGGGCGCGCTCAATCCGGGGGAGACGAGCGCTGACGCTGCGCTCCGCGAGGTGCAGGAGGAGACCGGCTACCAGTGCGAGCTGGTGCGCGAGCTGACGTCGGTGACGTACTGGTTCCAGCGCGGTGGCCGCCGCATCCGCAAGACGGTACGCTGGTACCTCATGCGGCCGCTCGTCAAGGTGGGCGAGCACGACCACGAGGTTGACGAGGTGCTGTGGACCGATCAGGCCGACGCGCAGTCACGTCTGCGTTACGATTCCGACCGACGCCTGCTCGCCGCGTCAGCGCATCAGCTCGGCCAGTAGCGTCTCGCCCAGCGGCCACGGACCGAAGCCGGCGTCGGTGTTGAGGTGGCCGTTGTTCCCAGCGTCGACGAACCGGCTGCCCCACGCTTCGGCCAGCGCTCGGCTGCGCTCGAAGTCGGCGAACGGGTCGTTGCGGCTGGCCACCACGAGGCTGGGGAACGGGAGCGTCGCGCGAGGGATGGGCGCGAAGCCCTCCATGACGGGCGGGAAGTCCGGATGCTCGACGTCGGGCGGCGCCACGAGCAGCGCGCTTCGCACCGGCAGCGGCCCGGCCTGCGCGCAATGCGCCACGGCTATGCAGCCCAGACTGTGTGCGACCACCACCACCGGCTCGGGCGCTGCACGGATCTCCCGTCCCAGCGTCTCCACCCACTCGACGCAGACCGGATAGTGCCAGTCTCGCTGGACGACGCGGCGGAAGTCCGGGTTGGATCGCTCCCAGAGGGTCTGCCAGTGCCCAGGATCGGAGTCGCCCCAGCCGGGAACGATCAGGACAGTCAACGAACGGCTCAGGGCGGGGGAAACAGGCGCTCGCCGTTCTTCCAGGCGATCTGCTCGGCCACCTCGCGGGGCAGCTGCTGCAGCCAACGCTGGACCGCGTCGTTGGCGCCTTGCACGCTCTCCCAGCGCGACGTCGTCCAGGTGTCGGTGCCGACGAGGAAACGATCGGGGTGGCGCAGGAAGAGCTTGCGCCACTCGGCGTCGAGCGTACCGTCGGGCGCCACGTCACCCCGCAGCGCCAGCTCCACCCACAACATCGGGAAGCGGTCCACCAGCTCGGCGACGCGGGGGGCCGACGCCGACATGCCCGCGTGGGCCCACAGGATCTTGGTGCCCGGATACGTCGTGAGCATCGCCTCGACGGTGGCGTCGTCGATGTGACACCACAGGAAGATGTTCCGCTGGGCGGCCAGCTCCGCGAACCGCTTCACCGTCGGCGCCGGCACGTCGCCGATCCCGAAGTGCGACTCGCCGATCGCCTGGTAAATGCCGCGCTTGAGTCGCTCCTCGACGTAGGCGGCCACGGCGGGATCGCGCGGCCAGGTGCCCATGTCGTCGCGGGTCCGGTAGGGCCGCAGCGAGGGGACGATTCCAGCCGGCGACTTCTCGTACAGCTTGAGGGTGCCGTCGTCGGGCGTGCTCGACACCAGCGCCCGACGCACCCCGGCCCGGGCCAGGATCGACAGGATGCGCTCGGGCGTGTACACGTCCCAGTCGGGACGGCTGTAGTGGATGTGTGAGTCGAAGATCGGGTATTGCGCGGTGGCGGCCGCCGGCGACAGCAGCACCGCCAGGAGGACCACGCCCAGGCGGATCATGACCCCGAGGTTATCACGGGCGGCTCACGCGACGTGGTCGCGCGGTCGGCACGCCGGGCACGGCCGGTAGCCGACGCTCGCCGCATCGGCGACCGACGCGAACACGACGCGTGCCGCCTCGGCCACGCGCTGCTCGTGGGAGCAACCGCGCCGGCACACGATGCGGGTGGTCGTGCAGCCGACCAGCAGCGGGGTGGTCCGCTCCAGCGCCAGCAGCCGGGTCTTGAGCGACGGCCCGAACGCGTAATGACCCCAGGTGCCGTCGCCGCGGATCACACGGTGGCAGGGAACCAGCACCGGCACCGGGTTGGCGCCGAGGGCGTTGCCGACCGCGCGCGAGGCCCGGGGATGGCCGATGTGTCGAGCGATCTCCGCGTACGAGGCCACCTCGCCGTACGGGATCGACCGGGCCCGTGCCAGCACCTGGTCCTGGAACGTGCCGATACCGCTCAGATCGATCGGGACCGTGAAGAACGTCCGCGCGCCGGCCAGGTACTCGACCAGCTCCTCGCGCGCCTGCTCGACGTGGCGGCGCCCGCGGCCCACGGCCACGTCGCGGCCGCGTCCGTACCGCAGACGACGGATGCCGCGCTCGTCCGCCTCGAAGTGGAAGCGCTCGGCCAGCGGCTCCAGGGTCAGGGCCGGCTCCCGCAGGGCCGCCCGCACGCGCGCCGACAGCGTGGGCGGCGCTGGAACCGTGAACATCTCCCGCAGCGTGTCGTCAGTCCGATCCATCGTGTCCTCCTGCCTGCAGCACCTTCCTCAAGATGGCCTTCCCGCGGGCAAGCTGGCTCTTCACGGTGTTGACGGAGATCCCGCGGATCTTCGCCAGCTCGCGGTAGCCGAGCCCGTCGACATAGTGCAGCGCGAGCAGCAGGCGCGCCTCGCGCGGCACACTCTCGAGCGCGCGGGTCAGATCGAGTCGCTCGACGGTCGCCGGCACGGTTCGCGGAGACATGCTCCTCCCGGCGGGCTCGGGCGCGTCGCCGGCCTCGTCGCCCAGGTCGACGACGTCGTTCCGGACCCGCCGCCGGCGGAGCTCGTCGATGCAGACGTTGGTCAGGGCCCGGTAGAGCCAGGTCGAGATCGCCCAGCGCGGCGAGTAGCTCGCGCGGGCGGCGAAGCATTTCAGCAAGGCGCGCTGGACGGCGTCCTCGGCGTCGGCTCGGTTACCGAGCATTCGGTAGGCCACCGAATACAGCCGGCCGGCATACTCTTCGGCCAATCGAGCGAAAGCCCGCTCGTCCATCTCGCTGAGGGTATACGGCGGCCAGCCCCCGCCGGGGTGGAATCCGTCGTTCTGATATAGTCGGCCCGGCGCCAGCGCGCGGAGGGGAGGGTCGTGGCTGACCTCGATCGTCGGACGTTTCTGACGAGCACCGGCGCCCTGGCCGCGGTTGCCGCGCTGTCCGGTCGGCCGGCGCCCGCGAGCGCCGCCGACCCGATCCTGGCCGGACGACCGCTCGTCCGATATCCCGAGAAGACCGATCTCATCCTGCTCACGGCGAGGCCGGCGCAGCTCGAGACGCCCATGAAGTACTTCGATCGCGCGATCACCCCCAACGACGCGTTCTTCGTCCGCTATCACACGTTTCCGACGCCGACCAGCGTGGACCTCGGCCGCTGGCGCCTGCGCGTCGGCGGGCGGGTCGATCGGCCGCTCGAGCTCTCGCTCGACGACCTCAAGGCGAAGTTCCCGCGGGCGACGGTCACCGCCGTGGCGCAGTGCTCGGGCAACAGCCGTGGCCGGTTCACCCCACGCGTGCCCGGCGGCGAGTGGGGTGATGGTGCGATGGGCAACGCCGAGTGGGTGGGGGCCCGTCTGCGCGACGTGCTCGCGGCGGCCGGAGTGCGGCAGGGCGCCGTGCAAGTCACGTTCGAGGGCCTCGATCGGCCCGCGTTCCCGAGCGTGCCCCAGTTCGTGAAGAGCCTGGACCTGGCGCGGGCGGTCGAGGACGCCGACGTGCTCGTCGCCTACCAGATGAACGGCGCCGAGCTACCCATGCTCAACGGCTTTCCGGTCCGGCTCATCGTGCCCGGGTGGTATGCGACCTACTGGGTGAAGCACCTGACCGACATCCAGGTGATCGATCACGTGTTCGAGAAATTCTGGATGAAACCCGCCTATCGCATCCCCGACAACCCGTGCGGATGCGTGGAGCCGGGCACGGCGCCGGCCCGGACGGTACCGATCAACCGGATGACGGTGCGCTCCTTCATCGCCGCCCCCGAGAGCGGCGCCCGCGTGACGGCAGGCCGGCCGGTGACCCTGAAGGGGATCGCCTTCGACGGCGGGTACGGCATTCGTGAGGTGCAGACCTCCGAGGACGGCGGCGTGTCGTGGCACCGCGCGCAGCTCGATCAGGACCTCGGACGCTACTCCTTCCGCGCGTGGACGGCGACCTGGACACCGGCGCGGGCCGGTGGCTACCGGCTGATGGTCCGGGCGGTCAACGGCATCGGTGAATCGCAGGGGTACGAGCCCCTGTGGAACCCAGCCGGCTATCTTCGCAACGTGATCGAGTCGATCGAGGTCCAGGCCGGGTGAAGGCCGCGACGGCCCGGCGCCTGCTCCTCGCCGTGGGGCTGCTCGCCGCCCTGCCGCTGGCGGCCGGAGCCCAGACCAGGAGCATCGTGCTCCCCCCCGATCATCCCTACGGCGACCTCAAGGTTGGTCCCGGGGTGGACGTGACCGAGCGCGCCTGCCGCGCCTGTCACTCCACCGACTACGTGGTCATGCAGCCGCCCGGGGACGCCCGACAGTGGGAAGGCGTGGTGACGAAGATGGTCAAGGTCTACGGGGCCAACATCAGCGCCGAGGACGCGCAGGCGATCGCGCGGTACCTCACGACACACTACGGGAAGTAGAGGAGCCTGCCATGTCCTATCGTCCGGACGAAGGCTGGGGTCGGTTGCCGGAAGGCTGGTCGTTCGTCGAGGCCACGAGCGTCGCCGTCGATGCCAGCGACAACGTGTGGGTCTTCAACCGCGGCGAGCACCCGGTCATCGTTTTCGACCGGGAGGGCAAGTTCCTGCGGTCGTGGGGCGAGGGACTCATCCGACGCGCCCACGGGATCAACGTCGGCCCCGACGGCAGTATCTGGCTCACCGACGACTTGCACCACACGATTCGACAGTTCACCCCGGAGGGGAAGCTACTGCTGACCATCGGCGACCCCGACCAGGCCTCGACGCTGCACGGCGGCAAGCCCTTCAACCGCCCGACCCACTCGGCGATCTGTCCCAAGTCCGGGGACGTCTACATCTCCGACGGCTACGGCAACTCGCGCGTGCACAAGTTCGATCCGCGGGGGCGGCACCTGCTGTCCTGGGGCGAGCCGGGCACGGACCCCGGGTGCTTCAACATTCCGCACAACATCGCGACCGACGCGGCGGGGCGCGTCTACGTGGCCGACCGCGAGAACTCGCGCGTGCAGATCTTCGACGGTCAGGGACGGTACCTCGACCAGTGGAAGAACCTGCACCGCCCGTGCGGCCTCTACGCCGACGCGCGCAATGACGTGTTCTACGTCGGCGAGCTGCCGACGCACCTGGCGGTCAACCAGGAGGTCCCGAACGTCGGCGCCCGCGTCAGCATCCTGAGCATCAAGGGGGAGCTGACGGCGCGGGTCGGCGGCCGCTTCGCGGGTGAGAAGCCCGGCGAGTTTGTCGCACCGCACGGCGTCGCGGTGGACTCGCGCGGCGACTTCTACGTGGCGGAGGTGTCGTACACGGCGGTCGGCCAGCATGAGACCCCGCCGCGCGAGCTGCGCTCGCTGCAGAAGTTCGTGCGGGCATGAGCCGGCTGGACGAGGCGGGTGTCGCCGAAGCGGTCCGGCGCACGCCGGGCTGGGAGCGCGCGGGGGCGGAGATCAGGCGCACGTACCGCTTCGGCGACTTCCGCGAGGCGCTGGCGTTCGTGAACCGGGTCGGCGAGCTGGCCGAGCGGGCCGGTCATCACCCCGACATCGACATCCGCTACAACGCGGTCACGCTCGCGCTGTCCACCCACGACGCCGGCGGCCTCACCGCCAAGGACTTCGAGCTGGCCCGTTCCATCGACGCGCGCTGATCACCAGTACTGCATCGCGTCGCGTAGGATCCAGTCGAGCTCGGGGGCGCCGACGATGCGGGGGGCACCGGACAGCAGCCGTGGCTGCTTCAGCGTACCCTCGATCAGCGCGGCAACGTCCCGCTCCCCGTAGCCCACCGCGCTCAGCCCGCTAGGGATGCCGACGTCGCGCATCAGCGCCATCAGCGCGCGGGGCAGCGCCTGGCGCCGCTCGGCCTCCGACAGCCCTGCGACCGGATATCCCATCAGCTCGGCGGCCCGCAGGTGCCGCTCGGGCCCCGTCGGATACGTGAAGCGAAAGGCCGACGGCGCGGTGAGGATGACCGACATGCCGTGCGGGATCAGCGGATGGCGCGTCCGGTAGCCGGCCGGTACGTAGTCACGCACCAGGCCGGCGATGGGGTAGGCGATGGCGTGTGGGATGTGCACGCCCGCGTTCCCGAAGCCGATGCCCGCGTAGTTGGCGGCGAGCGCCAGGTGCACGCGGGCGTCGAGATCGCTGCCGTTGAGCACCGCCCGGCGCAGGTAGCGACCGACGTACTCGATCGCCTTCTCGCACCAAACGTCGCTGGCGGGGTTGGCGCCGATGTACGCGGGCCGGTCGGGTGGGTGGTGCTTGGGACGCGCATTGTAGGGCCGCGTGGTGTACGACTCGAGCGCGTGCGTGAGAATGTCCGCCCCGGCCGCGGCGGTGACCTCGGGCGGCACGGTCAGCGTGTTCAGCGGATCGACGACGCCGAGGGCGGGGCGCAGCAGCCGGTGCGACACGCCGGCCTTCACGTTCTGATCGACCACGTGGGTCACCGCCACCGCCGTCGTCTCGCTGCCGGTGCCGGCCGTGGTGGGCACGGCGATGAGTGGCCGGAGGGCGCCGGGAACGGGCACGCCCCGCCCCACTGGCTTGTTGATGTAGTCGAGGAGCGGCGCCGGGTACCGGGTGAGCAAGTTGATGGCCTTGCAGGTGTCGATCGTGCTGCCGCCGCCGACCGCGATGTAACCGTCGACCTCGGTGCCGCGCGTCACCGCCGCCGCCTCCTCCATCGAGCGGTCCGTCGGCTCCACCTCGACGCCGTCGAAGATCTCCGCCTTGACGCCTTCTTCGCCGAGCAGTCCGCGGATCCGCTCGGGCAATCCGAGCTCGGCGACGTGGCGGTCGGTGACGATGAGGACGCGCCCGAGCCCCAGCCGCCGCGCGTCGTACCCGATCTCGTCCGTCGCTCCCACGCCGAACTTGATCGGCGACATCTCCATCACGAACACCGTCTCGGTCGGCAGCGTCACGCCCTTCATCGAATCCATCCTCCCCATCGTCGCTGCCGCGATCTTACCTCCCGCCCGCCACCAAGACGAGCCCGCCGACGGGCGCTGACACGTCATGTGCGAGGAGCGGCTTCGCGCGACATCGACATGATGGGCCCCAGCACCCGGCGCATCGCGAGACCGCTTCGAGCGCCGGCTTCGCCGGCGCCATCCTGCTGTTGGGTCTGGGGGAGGCAGGCGCATGCGGGCCGTCAGGCCCGCTGCGCCGTCGGAAGGGGGGCGCAGCCCCCCTCCGAGGTCAGATTTGTGCTAGCCGCGTCAGCAGCGGCATCTGCTTGGGGGACTCGCGGAAGCGGCAGCGGAGCTCCTGGCGCTCCAGCACCTCGACGTACGCTCCCATGACCATGCGGTAGTAGTGCGGGTGGCGGCCGAGCGGACCGCCGTTGTACTCGGTGAGCGCGTCCTTGACGCTCGGCTTGCGGCTCATGATGTCTCGCAGGTAGGCCATCGCGAAACGCGTGTTCACCTCGGGGTCGGCGAGGTCACCGAGCTCACGGGCGCCATTGGTCATGTTCGGCCGCTTGAACTTGCCGGCGATCGGCTCCAGAAGGGCGGCCGTCGAGGGCTTCATCTGGAACAGACCGATCTCGCCGGCGGCGCCGACCGCGTCGTGCCGGAACTCCGACTCGACCTCCGCCTGGGCGAGGACGAGGCAATGATCGAGGTTCGCCCGCTGCGACTCGGCCATGAGGATCTCCGGGAAGCGGCGGAAAGCGCTGATGGGAGCACGCGGGTTCTTCCGCGCGATGTACTCGAGAATCGAGCGATTGAGCCGTTCGGCATCCATCTCCCCGGCGACGGCGATCATGTGACGCGTGAGGGCGAGCCCTCCGAACGTGACGACGAACGCCACCGCCAGCATCGCCGCGACTTTCCGAATGCTCATTGCAGTTCCTCCTTCGCCTCGCGATTGCTTCGCGTTTCTCGCGAATGCTGCGCGTTTCGTGCGAACCGAACGAATCAGGAGGATGACAGGAGCGAATGAAAGAAGTGCGATGAGATTAACACTCATTGTGGGAACTACGCAACCGGTCGTTGTTTCGTGGGTAAAGTTCTACCGTCGGTAGTGTCAATGAGCTGACGGAATCGTACGGTGCGCTCGGAAAATCCAGCGCTTACGCGATGACGGAATGGCGCGGACAACCCTCGTGCCCCCAGCCCCTGGTGCCTTTCGAAGCCCACGCGCCTCGCGCGAGGGGGAGAATCCGGATGCGGAACGGGACGTGTCGTCCGTGGCAACCGCGTTGCACCTAGTCGTGGAACGCGCGTGAAGACGCGCGTGAGGAGGGCTCATGAATCGCGACGAGATCAAGGGCAAGGCGGAGAAGGCCAAGGGCTATGTGAAGGACAAGGCCGGCGAGATCCTCAACGACCCCGAGCTCGAGGCCGAGGGCGAGGCCGAGCGCGCTGCCGGGACGGTCCGCGAGGGGATCGGCAAGGCCAAGCGCAAGGTGCGGGAGGGTCTGGAGAACGTCGCCGACAAGATCGAGGAGTAGAGCCGCACTCGCCGATCGACACTCCGCTCCCGCGCCCTACACGCGGGAGCGGAGCTCCTTCCTCAAGATCTTGCCGATCGGGCTCTTGGGCAACGCGTCCACGAAGCGGATCTGCCGGGGACACTTGTACCGGGCCAGCCGTTCCTGGCAAAACCCGATGAGCGCGCCGGCGTCGGTGGCGGCGCCCGACTTCAGCGCGACGAATGCCAGCACCTCCTCGCCCATCAGCACATCGCCGACGCCGACCACCGCGGCCTCCGCGACGGCCGGGTGCGCGTAGAGCACGTCCTCGACCTCGCGGGGGTAGATGTTGAAGCCGCCGCGGATGATGAGGTCCTTCTTGCGCTCGACGATGTAGAGGTAGCCGTCGGCGTCCAGCCGCCCCACGTCTCCCGTGTGCAGCCAGCCGTTGCGGAGCGTGCGCGCCGTCTCCTCCGGCAGCCGGTAGTAGCCTTGCATCACGTTGGGGCCCTGCACGCAGACCTCGCCCAGCTCCCCCGGCGGCAGCGGGCGGTCGCCGTCGTCGAGGATCGCCACGGCGACCCCGGGCAGCGCCTGACCGACCGAGCCGAGCTTGCGCGCACCGGACAGGCGGTGCGCGCTCACCACCGGTGAGGCCTCGGTGAGGCCGTAGCCCTCCAGGATGCGGCCGCCGAACTTCCGCTCGAATGGCTCCACGATCTCGAGGGGCAGCGGGGCCGCGCCCGAGCCCCACAGCCGCATCGACGACGTGTCGAACCGGGCGGCGTCGGGATAGTTCAGCAGGTAGACGAGCATCGTGGGGACGGCGGACATGGACTCCACGCGGTAGTGCTGGATCGCCTCCAGCACGCCACCCGGATTGAACCAGCGCAGCAGCACGCCCTTGGTGCCGAGGATGTTGCCCGCATTCATCACCGTGAGGCCGTACGAGTGCGAGAGCGGCAGGACCATGAGGGCCCAGGCGGTACGGTCCAGCTCGTAGAGACTGGCCGCGGCCCGCGCGTTCGACGCGAGGTTGGCGTGGGTGAGCGCGACGCCCTTGGGCTGGCCGGTGGTGCCGGCGGTGTAGAGGATGACGGCGAGGTCGTCGTCCGCGCGATCGACGCTGCCGAACGTCTCGGACTCGCCGGCGATCAGCTCGTCCCACCCGCGACCGGTGCCCTCGCCGACCAGCACGATGGTCCCGGCGAAACCCTCCACCTTGTCGAGGAACGCGGGAGCCGTGACGACGACCCTCGCCTCGGAGTCGGCCAGGATGTGCCTGACCTCCTCGGCGCCGAGCAGGAACACGACGGGCACGATGACGCCGCCGGCCTTCAGGATGCCAGCGTAGGCTTGCAGCACCTCGGGGCAGTTGGGCAGCAACACGACCACGCGATCGCCGACGCGCAGGCCGAGGCGGCGCAGCGCGTGGGCGAAGCGATTGGCCCCGCACTGCTGCTCGACGTTGGTCCACTCGCGGCCCTCGAAGGCGAGCGAGACGTACTCGCCCCAGGTCTGCACGCTCTCCTCGCCGAGCCGGGCCAGGTTCACGGACCGGGATCTTACACGAGGAGGGGGAGGCCTTGACTTGAGTACCGGACGGCGCTAGATGGTGCAGCCATCTGCTCCCTGAGAGGGGGTGACCGAAGCGGCGACGTGATCGAGCAGTCACCGGCGCTCTCCACTGGAGGTGACCTCTCATGGAGTTCAACGTCTTCGAGTACTTCAAGGGGTATCAGCGGACGACCAACGCACCCCGGACGCCGCAAGAGCAGGGCACGGCGTTCTTCCTCGGCGGACACCTGGGACCGCAGATCAGCGAGCACATCGACACCTGCGCGGCCAAGGCCGGGATGTCTCGACGCAGCTTCCTCGGTTCGGCGTCGGCGCTGCCGGCGACGTTCCTGGCCGTCAACAAGATCACCGGCATGAAGTTCTTCGACGTCAGCGAGGCCGAGGCTTACGAGCCGGCCGCCGCCAAGGAATTGAAGGTCACCCGCAAGCCGGGGCAGGACTTCATCGTCGATGCCCACACCCACATCTGCACGCGCAAGGACGGCTACATCCCCGGTGTCAACACCAGCGAGCGCGGGATGTGGTTCGTCCAGCTCCTCGACGACCTCGGCAAGGCGATGGGCCTGCCGAACGGTACCAAGGACATGACCGTCGAGAACTTCGGCAAGCTGATCCTGGAGGGCAGCGACACCAGCGTGGCGATCTTCAACCCCTTCGGCTTCCGCGAGGACTACGGCGGCAAGGACATGATCCCCATCGAGGAACAGGCGGAGGTGAAGCAGCGCTGGCCCACGCGGACCGTCATGCTGGGCGGTGGCCTCACGCCGAACCAGGGGCTGTCGTTCACCCTGGAGCGGCTCACGATGTTCGTCGAGAAGTACCAGATCTCCGGCCTGAAGCTCTACACGTTCGACTCGACCAAGAAGCGCGGCTGGTGGTTCGACGACCAGAAGATCGCCTATCCGATCTGGGAGAAGGCGCGCAAGCTGGGCATCAAGAACATCGGCTGTCACAAGGGCATTCCCTTCGGGCAGTTCATGGCCCGCTATGCCCACCCCGAGGACCTGGACGCCGCCTGCGACGACTTCCTGGACCTCAACTTCATCGCCTACCACTCCGCGTGGCCGTACCAGCACGAGCTGGCCGCCATGAAGGGGTTCAAGCCGCAGCGCAAGAACCTCTATGCCGAGGTGGGCTCGACGTTCGCCGCCACGGTGACGAACCGGCCGCTGGAGTGCGCTCACGTCCTGGGCACCCTCCTGCGCGATCTGGGTCCGGATTACGTGATGTGGGGCACCGACTCCGCCCTGTGGGGCAACCCCCAGTGGCAGATCGACGCCTTCCGCAAGTTCCAGATCCCCGCGCAGCTCGTCGAGGGACACGGCTACCCGCAGCTCACCGACGACATCAAGGCCAAGGTCTTCGGTCAGAACGCCGCGCGCATCTGGAATCTCAAAACGGCCGCCGTCAGCCCCGCGCTCGAGCCGCGGCGGGCCGTGGCCGTCTGAACGCTGCCGAGCAGGCCGGCGCGCCACCCGCGCCGGCCTGCGCGGTCGCCGGGAGGTTCGCCATGCCCGTGTACGAGTACCGGTGCGAGCCGTGCCGCGTCATCTACGAGGCGCGCCAGGGGCTGAAGGACGCGCCGCTCGAGACCTGCCCGCGCTGCGGGGGAACGCTGGCCCGACTCCTGTCGGCGCCGAACTTCAATCGCGGCAACCACGCGAGCCCGACCGAGGCGAAGTACGCTCGGATGAGCGCGCGCGAGGAGATCGCGCGCGAGGAGATCCTCCAGAAGGACTACGAGCGGATCTGGCTGCCGCCGCCGGTGAAGCACAGCCCCTGGGACGACTGAGCCCGCTCGACGTCGCGGCCTGAGCATCGGCTCGGCACGGCGGCTGCTGCCCCCAGCGCTGGTGGTCCAGTACGTGATAGGATCGCCGCGATGCTGCGAGGTCGCCTCGCCGTCAAGATCAGCGTGCTCATCGTCGTCGTCCTCATCATCGGGTTCGGCGCCTCCACGATCGTGACGATCCAGCGGGAGTCCGCGCTGCTGGTCGAGCAGAACAAGATGGCGGCGCGGCGCCTGACCGCCACCCTGGTGGCCAGCATCGAGGGCGCCATGCTGCAGGAGCGGCCCGACGTGACGCGCAGCGTGCTGCAGGAGCTCAAGACCTCCACA
>JBKOZA010000033.1:0-1740 GCA_046725675.1 Candidatus Methylomirabilota bacterium | reverse complement strand
GGCCGGACGGTCGTCGAGGACGGCCGGCTCGTCGGGCTCGACGAGGCCGCGCTGCTGGCCCAGGCGCAGGCCGAAGCCGAGCGCCTCTGGGACACCGTCCCCGAGTGGAACTGGCAAGGGCTCACGGCCGAGCAGCTCTCGCCCCAGTCGTTCCCGCCGCTCGAGTCCGATCTCGGGCGGTGAGGCGAAGGAGCCGGTCATGAACGATCTCACCCGCCGCGAGCTCCTGGCCGGCGCCGCGGCCGTCGCGGCCGGCACGCTGGCCTCGCCGGCCGTGGCCCAGACACCCAGGCGAGGCGGCACGCTGCGGTTCATCCCGATCGGCGATCTGAAGATCCTCGATCCGATCTGGACGACCGCCTATCTCACGCGCGACCACGGCTACATGGTCTGGGACACGCTGTTCGCCACCGATGCGAATCTCCAGATCAAGCCGCAGATGGTGGACACGTACACCGTGAGCCGCGACGCGCTGAAGTACACGTTCACCCTCCGGGACGGGCTGCGCTTCCACGACGGGACGCCGGTCACCCCGGAGGACTGCGTGGCCTCGCTGCTGCGGTGGGGCAAGAAGGACTCGCTCGGCAAGCTCATGCTGGCGGCGACCGGCACGCTGAAGGCGACCGACCGGAAGAGCTTCGCGCTCGACCTGAAGGAGCCGTTCGGCCTCGTGCTGGAGGCGCTCGGCAAGCCGTCGAGCAACGTGCCGTTCATCATGCCCGCCCGCCTGGCCGCGACGTCGGCCGACGAGCAGGTCAAGGAGCCGATCGGCTCGGGGCCGTTCCGGTTCGTGAAGGAGGAATGGCAGCCGGGTCACCAGGTGGTCTACGCCCGCAACGCCGACTACGTGCCGCGCAGCGAGCCCGCCAGCGGGGCGGCCGGCGGCAAGCACGTCTATCTCGAGCGTGTCGTGTGGCGCTACATGCCGGACGCGGCGACGGCGGCCAGCGCGCTGGAGGCGGGCGAGCTGGACTACTGGCAGTTCCCGCCCGCCGACTTCGCCAGCCGCCTGGCGAAGCACTCCCGGTTGACGACCTTCGTCGGCGATCCGGTCGGCCTCACCGGCTGGCTGCGCCCCAACCACCTGCACCCCCCGTTCAACAACAAGAAGGCCCGCCAGGCCCTGCTCCAGATGGTCGACCAGGAGATGTACTTGCAGGCGGCGATCGGGCAGCCGGAATACTACCGGACCTGCCCCGGCCTCTTCTTCTGCGGCAACGTTCCCTACGAGAGCAAGGCCGGCGCGCCGGCCCGGCCCGACCTGGACCGCGCCCGCCTGCTCATGAAGGAATCCGGGTACGACGGGCGCCCGGTCGTGGTGCTCGATCCCACCGATCGCCCCGAGCTGCACGGCGCCTCGCTGGTGACGCGCGAGCTGCTCACGAAGATCGGGGTGAACGTGGACCTACAGGCGCTCGACTGGAGCACGGTCCTGGCGCGTCGCGCGAAGAAGGAGGCGCCGGGCGCCGGCGGCTGGAACCTGTTCTGCACGAACTGGATCTCGTCGGACGCGCTCAATCCGGCCGTCAATGCCGGCATCGCCGGCGGCGGCGAGAGCGGCTGGTTCGGCTGGTCCTCGAGCCCGCTGCTGGAGAAGATGCGCCTGGACTGGATCCGCACGAGCGATCCCGTCCGGCGCAAGCAGCTCGCCGAGCAGATCCAGGTCGCCGCCTTCGACGAGGTCCCCTTCGTCCCCTGGGGCCAGTACGTGCAGCCCTCGCTGTACCGCAAGACCGTCCG
>JBKOZA010000032.1:0-1935 GCA_046725675.1 Candidatus Methylomirabilota bacterium | reverse complement strand
TGCGGGGACGGCTGGCTGGAGATTCTCGGCTCCGGCATGGTGCACCCCACCGTGCTGCGCAACGGCGGCTACGACCCCGAGGAGGTCACCGGCTGGGCGTTCGGGATGGGCATCGAGCGCATCGCGATGCTCAAGTACGGCGTGGACGACCTGCGGCTGTTCTTCGAGAACGACCTGCGCTTCCTCAAGCAGTTCTCGTGAAGATCCCCTACGGCTGGGTCCGGGAGTTCGTCGATCTCGACCTCACCGCCGAGCAGGCGGCCGAGCGGCTGATCAACGCCGGCCTCGAGGTGGCGAGCGTGACGTCGGCGGCGCCCGACGCCCGCGGCGTGGTGATCGGTGAGGTCGAGGCGATCGAGCGGGAGCTGGGCGAGAGCCACGGTCACCGGCTGCTGCTGTGTCGGGTCAGCACGGGCCGCGAGCGCTTCGCGGTCGTGAGCGGCGCACCGAACACGCGGGTGGGGCTGCGGGCGGCCTTCGCGCCGCCGGGGGCGATGCTGCCGGGGAACCGTGCGATCGGGGTG
The DNA here is from genome assembly GCA_046725675.1 of Candidatus Methylomirabilota bacterium. GTDB lineage: Bacteria > Methylomirabilota > Methylomirabilia > Rokubacteriales > CSP1-6 > AR5. Next base: position 1,411 of record JBKOZA010000032.1, on the reverse strand, counting down.
GCGACGATCCGCGGGGCCGAGTCGCAGGGGATGCTGTGCTCGGAGCGAGAGCTGGGGCTCGGCGACGAGCACGAGGCGGGCCTGCTCGCCGTCGAGCCCGACGCGCCGCTCGGGGCGGACCTGCTGGCGCACCTCGGCCTCGACGACCGCGTGCTGGAGATCGAGGTGACGCCGAACCGTCCCGACTGCCTGTCGGTGCTGGGCGTCGCCCGCGAGCTGGCCGCGCTCACCGGGCGTCGCCTCCGCGCTCCTGCCATCCCGCGGCGGCAGGGGCGTGAGCCGGCCCGGGCGCTCGTCCGCGTGCGCGTCGAGGCTCCGGACCTCTGTCCGCGCTACACAGTGCGCGTGGTCAGCGGCGTGCGGATCGGGCCGAGCCCGGCCTGGCTGGCCGCGCGGCTGCGCGCGTGCGGACTGCGCCCGATCAGCAACGTCGTGGACGTCACCAACTACGTGCTGTGGGAGCTCGGCCATCCGCTGCACGCCTTCGACGGCGACCGGGTGGCCGGCGCGACCTTCGTCATCCGCCGCGCGGCGGCGGGCGAGCGCTTCACGACGCTCGACGGCCAGACGCGCGCGCTCGACGACTCGATGCTGGTGATCGCCGACCCCGAGCGCGCGATCGGGCTGGCCGGCGTGATGGGTGGCGCCAACTCGGAGGTCGGCCACGCCACCACGCGCGTGTTTCTCGAGAGCGCGTACTTCGCACCGGGCTCCATCCGGCGAACGTCGCGCGCGCTCGGGCTGCGGACCGACGCCGCCTACCGGTTCGAGCGCGGGGCCGACATCGAGGGCCTGGTGGACGCCGGGGCCCGGGCGGTCCAGCTCATCGCCGAGCTGGCCGGCGGCACCGTCGCAAGAGGAATGGTCGACGTCTATCGGCGCCGGCGGCGGCCGGTGCGCGTGCGCCTGCGCCTGGCGCGCGTGGAGCGCGTGCTGGGCGTCGTGCCGTCGCGGCCCCAGGCGCGCCGCATCCTGGCCGGCCTCGGCCTGGGCGTGCGCGACCGCGGCCGCGACCTCGACGTGCAGGTGCCGAGCTTCCGGCGCGATCTGACGATCGAGGACGACCTGGCCGAGGAGATCATCCGCGTGTGGGGTTACGACAAGATCCCCTCGACCTTGCTGGCCGGCGCGACGATCGAGGTCGCCCGCGAGTCGGATCGCCTCCGTCAGGAGGCCATCGCGCGGCGCGCGCTGGTCGGGGCCGGACTGGTGGAGGCCGTGGGCAGCAGCTTCACCGACCCCGTCCGGGTGGCCGCGCTCCGGGCGCCCGGTGACCCCGAGCCGGTGGCCCTGTTGAACCCGCTGAGCCAGGACGCCTCGTTGCTGCGGCAGCACCCGCTCGACGGCGTGCTCGGCGCCGTCTCCACCAACGTGCGTCGGCGCCAGCCCGACGTGCGGGTGTTCGAGATCG
>JBKOZA010000031.1:0-3443 GCA_046725675.1 Candidatus Methylomirabilota bacterium | reverse complement strand
ACGCGGTCACCCTCCTTCACCAGTCCCATGGCGATGCCGGCCACGTGAGCCTTGAGGGGGACGCCGGCGTCCATGAGCGCCAGCGACGCGCCGCACACGCTGGCCATCGAGGAGGAGCCGTTGGACTCCAGGATCTCGGACACGATCCGCACCGTGTAGGGGAACTCCTCCTTGGGCGGCATGACCGCCTCCACCGCCCGCTCGGCGAGCGCGCCGTGGCCGATGTCGCGGCGGGAGGGCGAGCCGAAGCGCCGCACCTCCCCGACCGAGAACGGTGGCATGTTGTAGTGCAGCATGAAGTGCCGGTAGGATTCACCCTCCAGGGACTCGATCTTCTGCTCGTCGGCCTTGGTGCCGAGCGTCGTCGACACCATCGCCTGGGTCTCCCCCCGCGTGAACAGCGCCGAGCCGTGCGCGCGCGGCAGATAGGCCACCTCGATAGAGATCGGCCGTATCTCGTTCACCTTGCGGCCGTCGACCCGGATGCCGCGCTCGACGATCATGCGGCGCACCGCCGCGCTCTCTAGCGCTTCGAACGCCTCGCGGACAACCCCCTTCTTGGTGTCGTCGAGCCCCAGGGCGGTCCACACCTCGTCGTGCACGCGCGACACCGCCTCGCCCCGGGCCTGCTTGTCGTGTATCGCCAGCGCCGACTCGAGCTTGGCGCTTGCCAGCTCGCGCAGGCGGGCGGCCAGCGCCGGGTCGACGCCCGCCCCCGTGTCGATGCTCCAGCGCGGGCGGCCGGCCACCGCCACGAGCTCTTTCTGCAGGCGCGCCAGCCGCTTGCACTGCTCGTGGCCGAACGCGATGGCCTCGAGCATCTTCTCTTCCGGCACTTCCCTGGCGCCGGCCTCGACCATCAGGACGCCGTCCTCGGTGCCAGCCACCACCAGTTCGAGCTCGGAGGCCTCCTGCTCGGCGGTGGTCGGATTGGCGACGAACTGCCCGTCGACGAGCCCGACCCTGACCGCGCCGACCGGACCCTCGAAGGGGATACCCGACAGGCACAGGGCCGCCGAGGCACCGTTCATGGCCAGGACGTCCGGATCGTGCTCGGGATCGCCCGAGATGGCCAGGCACACGACCTGGACCTCGTTGCGGAAGCCGTCGGGGAATAGCGGGCGGATCGGGCGGTCGATGAGACGGGAGGTGAGGGTCTCCTTCTTGACGGGCGCGCCCTCGCGCTTGAAGTAGCCGCCGGGGATCCGGCCGCCCGCATAAGCCCGCTCGCGATACTCGACGGTGAGCGGGAAGAAGTCCTGCGATTCCCGGGCGGCCTTGGCGGCCACCACGGTGGCGAGCACCATGCTGGCGCCGAAACGGACGACGACGCTGCCGTCCGCTTGCTTGGCCACCTTCCCCGTCTCGATCGAGAAGGGCTGGCCGTGGATGTCGATCTGCTTGGTATGACTCATACGAGCATTTGTCCTCGCGGTTCGGCGGTCACCCGGCGAACACCTGGTAGTGGTGTGGGACGCTGGCGCGTTCGCGCCGCATCCGCCAAGGGCCCCCGGGGTCGTTCCGTCCGAGGACCAGTCTGGAACGACAGTGGGCGTCGCCGCGTCAACGGCGGATGCCCAGCCTGTCGATGAGCGCTCGGTAGCGCTCCACGTCCTTTCCCTTCAAGTACTCGAGGAGTCCGCGCCGCTTGCCGATGAGCATCAGCAGGCCCCGGCGTGAGTGGTGATCCTTCGCGTGATGCTTGAAGTGCTCGGTCAGGCCGTTGACCCGCTCCGTGAGCAGCGCGATCTGGACCTCCGGCGAACCGGTGTCCCCATCGTGCGTCTTGAACTGCTCGATCAGGCTCTTCTTGCGGTCGACGGCAAGCGGCATCGGCAGGAACCTCCCCCAATCGCCTCACCCCAGAGACGCATCCCCGGGGAGGGTTCGAAAAAGACTTTGTTTTGTCAGCAGATACGAAGGGAGGGTACCACGGGAGGCTGGCGAAGTAAAGTTAACCGCTGCGGGCGGCGGCGATGTCGCGAGCGACCTGGGCCTTGAGGTCCTCGATCGAGGGAAACCGCATCTCGTCACGCAGCCGCGCCATGAAGTCGAGCCGCACCCGCCGACCGTACAAATCGCCTGCAAAGTCCAGAAGATGGGCCTCGACGGCCAGAGTCGTTTCCCCGAAGGTCGGCCTGACTCCCACGTTGACGACGGCCGCGTGCCGTCCGCCGTCGACAGTCACCAGGCCCCGGTAGACACCCCTGGCGACGAGCACGGGACGGTCGGGATCGATGTTGGCGGTCGGGAAACCCAGCGTCCGGCCCCGGCCGGCGCCCGAGGTGACCTGACCCGTGATGCCGTACGGCCGCCCCAGGCTTCGCGCGGCGCCGCTCACGTCACCGCGCTGCAGCGCCGCCCGGATCTCGCTGGACGACACGACGGCGCCGTCGACGGCCATCGGCGGCACCACGTGGGCCTGGAAGCCGAAACGCCCGGAAAGGTCCACGAGCATCCGGGCGTCGCCGCGGGCGGCTCGGCCGAAGCGATGGCTATCGCCGACGACGATTTCGCGCGCGCGGAGGCGGCCGAGGAGCACGTCCTTCACGAACGCTTCCGGCTCGATCGCGGCCAACTCGCGCGTGAACGCCAGAGAGATCACCACGTCGACCCCGGTCTCGCCGATCAGGGCCAGCCGCTCCTCGACGGTCGTGATGGGCAGCGGTGCGCGTTCGGGATTCAGGATCTCCATAGGGTGGCGGTCGAAGGTGCAGGCCACCGCGTCCAGGCCGACCGCGCGCGCCCGGCCCAGCGCGGTGCCGAGGATCGCGCGATGGCCGAGGTGGACGCCGTCGAACGTCCCGAGGGCGACCGCGCTAGGCCGCGCGTCAGGCGGGACTGAGTCGAGTCCCCGGACGATCCGCATGGAGCACCCGCACCGGTCGTGTTCGGCCCCCCTCGACGACCTCGCCGATGCCGAGCAGCCGGCCGTCGATGGTGTGCACCCGCACCAGCGATCCACCGCTCGTTCGGGGTGGCGCAGTCTCGACGGACTGCCCGTGCTCGAATCGAGCCGCCGCGCGGGCATCGAGGCGAATCGCCGGCCAGCCGGCCAGCGCTGAATCCGCCGATCGAACGCGAACCCACAGCGCCGCCGCCGACTCCGCCTGCAGAGCCGCCCACGGCACCGCGGCGTCCAGCGTGAACGGCCCGACCCGCGTGCGCGCCAGCCGGTCGACGCTCGCGCCACACCCCAGCGCCACGCCCAGGTCGGCGGCCAGCGCGCGCAGGTACGTCCCCTTACCGCAGACCACTCGCAGGCGGACGTGCGGCGGCACCACCTCCTCGACCTCGATGGCGTGAATCACGACCTCGCGCGCCTCCCGCACGACCTCCTGGCCCGCGCGCGCCAGCTCGTAGAGGCGCCGTCCGGCGTGGTGGACGGCCGAGTACATCGGGGGCACCTGCTTGATGCGGCCGATGAAGGGCCGGCAGGCCTG
>JBKOZA010000030.1:0-4589 GCA_046725675.1 Candidatus Methylomirabilota bacterium | reverse complement strand
CGCATCCGCGCGCGCTGAACTTCTGGGTGGTCGGCGACCAGCTGCGGAAGGGGGCCGCGACGAACGCGGTGCAGATCGCGGAGCTCGTGCTCCGAGGCTAGACCTCGGGCCCGGGAGGGCGACGGTCATGTCCCTCCAGCGTATTTATTGGCAGGCGCGGCGCCAGGCGCGATTCAACTTCGCGGTGCTGCTCACGATCATCGTCGTCGCCTACGTCGCGGTCCCGCACGTGGCGCGCGTCGTGAACTCGCTGAGCGGCTACGATCCCGGGCACTACGAGCCCAAGGATCTCGAGCGCGAGGCCTGGGTGCAGCACGCCGGCGACACCGCCCTGTTCTTCAACCTGGGGTGGGGCACGGTCATCAACGTCGCCCTGTTCCTGCTCGTGGCCGTCGTGTGGCTCACGCTCGTCCCGACTCGGCGCGGCTGGCGGACGCCGTACCGCTGAGCGCGCGTCGGACCTACCGCCTGGTGCTGGCCTACGACGGCACCGGGTTCCACGGCTGGCAGATCCAGACCGACCTCCCGACCGTGCAGGGCGCGCTGCTGGCGGCCGCGCGCCCGCTCTTCGAGGGCGAGATGCGCCTGACCGGCGCCAGTCGCACCGACGCCGGGGTGCACGCGGTGGGGCAGGCGGCGACCCTCACCGGGATCTCGACCCTGCCGCCGGCCGCCGTGCAGGGCGCTCTCAACGCGCGTCTGCCGCGCGAGGTCCGCGTCGTGTCAGCAGTCGAGGCCGCCCCGGGCTTCGACGCCCGGCGCGCCGCCCGGGGCAAGCGTTACCTGTATCTCATCGACAACAGCCGGGTCGGGTCGCCGCTGCTGCAGCGCTACGCCTGGCACGTCAATGGCCGACTCGACGTCGAGGCGATGCGCTCGGGGCTGGGCCTCCTGCGCGGCCGCCACGACTTCAGCGCGTTCTGCGCCGCACCCGGGCGCGACGCCGACCCCTGGTGCCACGTGCGCGCCGTCCACGTACGCCGGCGCCGCGCCCTCGTGGCCGTCGCGATCTCCGCCGACCGCTTCCTCCATCACATGGTCCGCACCATCGTCGGGAGCGCCATCGAGATCGGCGGCGGCGCCCGTGCCCCCGGCTGGCTGGTCGAGGTGCTGCGCTCCCGCGACCGCAGGCGAGCGGGTCCCACCGCGCCCGCGCACGGCCTCACGCTGCTGCGTGTCGTCTATTGAGCGCATCGGCTTCCGTCCGACGCTAGAATGGGACGGCGTCACTCCATGCGAACGTACCTTCAGATCAGGGGCGAGCGGGTCGAGGAGGTCGCGGGCGACGTCGTCCGCGAGCAGCCCCTCAGCGTCTTCGTCAACGGGGAGAAGTTCCTCACGCTGCTGTGCTCGCCGATGATGCTCGAGGCGCTCGTGGTCGGCTACCTCTGGATGGAGAAGGTCATCGCCGACCTGAGCGAGATCACCAGCCTGACGGTGTCGCCGGTCGACGGGCGGGCCGAGGTGACGCTGGGCCATCCGGTAACGCTGCCGACCGAGCGGATCCTCACGTCCGGCTGCGGGGGTGGCATCACGTTCCGCATCGACCATCGCCTGTTCCCCCGCCTGCGGTCGCGCCTGCGGGTGGAGCCGGCCGAGCTAGCGGCGCGGATGAAGGAGCTCTTCGCCGCTGCGGTGCACTACCGTCGCTCGCGCGGGATCCACGGCGCCGCCCTGGCCGACCGCGAGCGGCTGCTGCTCGTGGCCGAAGACGTCGGGCGCCACAACGCCGTCGACAAGATCAAGGGCGAGGCGCTCATGCGCGGTCTGCCCACCGAGGACCGCCTCCTCCTCTCCACCGGGCGCATTTCCTCGGAGATGCTGCTGAAGGCGGCGCGCATGGGGGTGCCGGTGGTGGCCTCACGCACGTCGCCCACCGAGATGGCAGTGGCGCTGGCCGAGCAGCTCGGCATCACGGTCTGCGGCTACGTGCGGCCGGACAGCCTCAACGTCTACGCCGGGGACGGCGTCCTGCTGGCCTCCCGGGACGGTCGCTCGCGCGCGGGCGCCGTCGAGTCGCCGGAGGCGCGGGCGTATCTGCGCGGGTTCCGTCAGAAGAGCAAGCGGGACGACTACGCGCTGGACCTCTTCCGGGAGGCGCGCGCGCGCCTCGGGGACGACGCCGCCCGGGTCGATCAAGTGCTGCGCGAGTTGTCCAGGCTCTACAACCCGCTGGCCGATGGTCCGATCGTAGACCTGGCGACGCGGGCCCGCATCATGGGCCTGCTAGGGGAGGGGCGCCCGGCGGAGGCCGAGGCCTTGCTCGACGAGCGCTATCGTCTCTATGCCCCCATAGACGACGCGACGCGCCACGGTCCCGTCGGACCCGAAGCCTGATCGCCCTGCGGCCGCGGAGCCGCGCATTCGCGCTCGTCTAAAAGTTCACAATAATCGGCGCTTTGCGTCATCCTTTTCCTTGACATCCGGTGGTCTGACCACATAGCATGCCTGCCAATAATTTCTCACCGGTCACCCCCCACGGAGGTAGGCAATGACGCAGAGCCTCACCGACTGGCTGCAACAAAGCCGAGTGGTCGTGGTCGGCGTCGATCCCGTCACGCGTCGCGTCCGCGTCAAGAACGAGAGCGAGGCGTGCACGGACGTGTCGTGCCACGAACGGACGCTCGTGATCAGCGAAGACGGGGCCACCCCCGGGCTTGCCAGCCTCAACGCGGGCGACATCGTCCGCATCGAGGAGACGGCCGGGCGCCCCGAGCGGATCGTCGTGGTCCGCCGGGTGTGGGAAGAGCTGACCAGCCCCGAATGGTGATCTCCATCAACCTCCGACCGGTGTGGCAAGGAGGACGTCGATGACGCTCTCTCGGCGCGATTTCCTCAAGTTCTCCGGCACGACCGCGGCCGGTGTGGCGACGGGCGCCGCCACGATCGACCTCACGCCCGTCGAGGCCGCGGCCACCTCGCTGAAGATCAAGGAAGCGAAGGCGTTCGCCGGCGTGTGCCCGTACTGCGCGGTCGGCTGCGGCCAGCTGATCTACGCCAAGGACGACAAGATCATCGACATCGAGGGCAACCCCGACACGCCCCACACGCTCGGCCGGCTGTGTCCCAAGGGGGCGGCCACCATCCAGCTCTCCAACAACCCGTTGCGGCCCATCAAGGCGCTCTACCGGGCGCCGGGGTCGGACCGATGGGAGGAGAAGCCGCTTGAGTGGATGTACGAGCAGATCGCCAAGCGTTACTACGACGCCCGCGAGAAACACTTCATCGAGAAGGAGAAGGACAAGGACGGTAACCTCGTCACCGTCAACCGCCTGGAGGCGATCGCCTCGCTCGGCTCGGCCTGCATCGACAACGAGGAGTGCTACCTCCTCAGCAAGCTGAACCGGACGCTCGGCATCGTCTACCACGAGCATCAGGCCCGAGTCTGACACTCCGCCACGGTCCCAGCTTTGGGGACCACGTTCGGGCGCGGGGCGATGACGACGAACCTGATCGACATCCAGAACTCGGATGTCATCATGGCGACCTCCAACATGGCCGAGAATCACCCGGTCGGCTTCCAGTGGGTGATGAAGGCCAAGGAGCGCGGGGCCAAGCTCATCCACGTCGATCCGCGCTTCACGCGAACCAGCGCGGCGGCCGACCTGCACGTGCCCTTGCGGTCGGGCACCAACATCGTCTTTTTCGGCGGGCTGATCAACTACGCCATCCAGAAGAACCTCTACTTCAAGGACTACGTCGTCCACTACACGAACGCCTCGTTCCTCATCGATCCGGAGTTCAAGACGCCGACCGACCTGGACGGGCTGTTCACCGGCTACGATCCGGCCAAGAAGAGCTACGACCGGTCGTCGTGGAAGTACCAGGTGGACGGTGAGGGCAATCCCAAGCGCGACCTCACCCTGAAGGACCCGCACTCGGTCTTCCAGCTCCTGCGGCGTCACTACGGCCGCTACACGCTGGAGATGGTCGAGAAGGTGTGTGGCATTCCCCGCGCGAAGTTCGAGGAGGTCGCCCAGCTGTACTGCGGCACCTCGGGACCCGACAAGACGGGGACCATCACCTACGCGCTGAACCTGACCCAGCACACCAACGGCGTGGAGAACATCCGGGCGCTGTGCATGCTGCAGCTCCTGCTGGGGAACATCGGCCGGCCCGGCGGAGGGGTCACGGCCCTCCGCGGCCACGCCAACGTGCAGGGGGCGACCGACCTGGAGCTGCTCTATCACGAGCTGCCGGGCTACCTGCCCATGCCGCTGCGCGACCCGCACCCCGACCTCAAGACGTATCTCGAGAAGGAGACGCCCAAGGGCGGGTTCTGGACGAACCGCCCGAAGTTCATGGTGAGCCTGCTCAAGGCCTTCTACGGCGACGCCGCCACCAAGGACAACGAATACGGTTACCAGTGGTTGCCCAAGCGGGCGTCCGCCGACGCCTACAGCCACCAGCACATGTTCGTGGACATGTACGAGGGCAAGATCAAGGGGTTCCTGGCCGACGGCCAGAACCCGGCGGTCGGCGGCCCCAACGCCAAGCTGGCCCGGGCCGCGATGGCCAAGCTCGACTGGCTCCTCGTCGTCGACATCTTCCTGACCGAGACGGCGGAGTTCTGGAAGGCGCCCGGCGTC
>JBKOZA010000029.1:0-5137 GCA_046725675.1 Candidatus Methylomirabilota bacterium | reverse complement strand
ATCGCGGCCGTGGAGGGTTTCGCGCTGGCCGGCGGCTGCGAGCTGGCCATCCTCTCGGACTTCGTCGTCGCCAGCGAGACGGCGGTGTTCGGCGTGCCGGAGACGACGCTGGGGATCTTCCCGGGTATCGGCGGCACCCAGCTGCTGCCCCGCATCGTCGGCGCACCGCTGGCGAAGGAGCTGATCTTCACCGGACGGCGGATGAAGGCCGACGAGGCGAAGGCGGCCGGCCTCGTCAATCACGTGGTCCCGGCCGGCCAGGCCCGGGCCAAGGCGACCGAGATCGCCACCACGATCGCCGGCAATGGGCCGATCGCCGTGCGCCAGGCCAAGAAGGCGATCGCGTACGGCAGCGAGACCGATCTGGAGACGGCGATGATCCTGGCCATCGAGGCCTACAACGCGACGGTCGTGACCGAGGACCGGCTGGAGGGCGTGCGTGCTTTCAACGAGAAGCGCCGCCCCCAGTTCAAGGGACACTAACCTCCGAGGACGGACATGACGGCCATTTCTTTGACCCTCACCGACGAGCAGCGCGCGCTCCGCAACGGCGTGGCCGAGATCTGCAAGCGCTACCCGGGCGAGTACTGGCGCGATCTCGACAGCCGGCGGGAGTATCCCGAGAAGTTCGTCAACGAGCTGACCCAGGCCGGGTACCTGGCCTGCCTCATCCCGCCCGAGTACGGCGGCGCCGGCCTGGGCACGCGCGAGGCCGGGCTCATCCTCGAGACGATCCACGCCAGCGGGGGCAGCGCCTCGGCCTGTCACGCCCAGATGTACATCATGGGCACGGTGCTGCGGCACGGCAGCGAGGCCCAGAAGCGCGCGTACCTGCCCAAGATCGCTACCGGCGAGCTGCGGCTGCAGGCCTTCGGCGTCACCGAGCCCGACGCGGGCTCCGACACCACCCAGCTGAAGACCACGGCCACGCGCCGGGGCGACGGCTACGTCGTCAACGGGCGCAAGATGTTCATCTCGCGCGCTCTGCAGTCCGATCTCCTCCTGCTCCTGGCCCGCACGACGCCGGTCGAGCAGGTCAAGCGGCGCACCGACGGGCTCAGCGTCTTCCTCGTCGACATTCGCGGGCGCAAGGGCCTGGAGATCCGGCCGCTGCGCATGATGATGAACCACTCGACCAACGCGCTGTTCTTCGACGACATGGAGATTCCCGCCGACAGCCTGGTGGGCGAGGAGGGCAAGGGCTTCCAGTACATCCTGTCGGGCATGAACGCCGAGCGCATCCTGGTGGCGTCGGAGTCGATCGGCGATGGCCGCTGGTTCACGGACCGGGCGGTCGCCTACTCGAGTCAGCGCGTGATCTTCGGCAAGCCGATCGGCGCGAACCAGGGCGTGCAGTTCCCGATCGCCCGCGCCCACACCGCCGTCGAGGCGGCCGCGCTGATGCGCGACAAGGCCGCCGCGCTCTTCGACGCCGGCGAGCCGTGCGGGGCCGAGGCCAACATGGCCAAGTTCCTGGCGGCCGAGGCGGCCTGGGAGGCTGGCAACGCCTGCATCGACTGCCACGGCGGGTACGGCTACGCCGAGGAGTACGACATCGAGCGCAAATTCCGCGAGTGCCGCCTCTACAAGACGGCGCCGGTCAACAACAACCTCGTGTTGGCCTACGTGGGCGAGCACGTGCTGGGCATGCCCCGCTCGTACTGAGGGCGTGCTCTACTTCGAGGACTTCCCGCCGGGAGACGTCCGCGAGTCGCCGCCGCGGGCGGTGACGCGCGAGGAGATCGTGAGCTTTGCCCGGCAATTCGATCCTCAGCCCTTCCACATCGACGACGAGGCGGCGCGCCGCTCGATCTACGGTGGGCTGCTCGCCAGCGGCTGGCACACCACGGCCATCGTCATGCGCCTGCTGTGGGAGACGTTCCTCAAGGACGCCGCCTCGCTGGGCTCCCCCGGCGTGGATGAGGTCCGCTGGCTGAAGCCGGTGCGCCCGGGCGACACGCTGCGGGCCCGCTTCACGGTGACCGAGGCCCGCCCCTCGAGTCGCCGCCCGGATCGGGGCGTGGTGCGCTCGCTCTCGGAGGTGTTCAACCAGCACGGCGAGCTCGTGATGACCCTGCGTGGCCTGGGGATGTTCGCCCGGCGCCCCGCCTGAGATGCGGCGGGCGCTGCGGTGGACCTCGGCCAGCGCCAGCTCGAAGAACCCGTTGAGGAGCGCGTGCATGCGCTCCGGCCCCACGCGCTCGGCCAGCGGCGTGGAGTTGGCGATGTCGCAGAACAGGACGGTGACCTGCTTGTGCTCGCCAGTGAGCGCGGCTCGCCTGGTGAGGATCCGCTCGGCGAGATGCCGGGGGGTATAGGCCGCCGGGGAGACGAAGCCCGGTCGAGGGCGGAGGTCTCGTCCGCACTCGAGGCAGAACTTGGCCGAATCCGGAAGCTCCGTGGAGCAGTTCGGGCATCGCATCACGGAGTCACTCTACAGGCACCGGGACGGCCGGCGCGCCGCCCGGTGCTGATGATCAGTCAGGCCAGGAACGACCTCAGCATCCAGGCCGATTTTTCGTGCTGCTCGAGCAGTCCGGTGAGGAAATCGGCAGTGCCGACGTCACGGTGCCGATCGGTGACGGTGTCCACGTCGCTCCGGAGCGCCCGGATGAGCGCCTCGTGGTCGCCCAGGAGCGAGGCCAGCATGTCGCGCGCCGTGGGCACTGGTCCCGCCTTCTCGCCCAGGCGGGCGTTGGCGCGGAACTCCTCGAGCGTGCCGAACGCGCGCCCGCCGAGGGCCCGCACGCGCTCGGCCACCTCGTCGATGACCTCGTCGAGGGCCTCGTACTGCGTCTCGAAGAACTTGTGCAGGTCGTTGAACTGCGGGCCGGTGACGTTCCAGTGGTAGTTGCGCGTCTTGGTGTACAGCAGGAACTCGTCGGCCAGCAGGGTGTTGAGGATGTCGATGACCCTCGTGCGACTGTCGTCCGGGATGCCGATGTCGACGCCCATGATGAGTGTTTTCCCTCCCGCCTTTCGATGCCTGGCCTCCTCCGAGGGGTTCGCGCGACATGCTAGAGTGAGCCCGCGGGAGGCGCCCATGCAAGTGCCCGAGCGCGTGACGATTTGTGAGGTCGGGACCCGCGACGGATTTCAGATCGAGCCGGACTTCATCCCGACCGAGCAGAAGGTCGAGATCGTGAACGTGCTGTCCGAGGCCGGGGTGCCGCGGATCGAGGTGACCTCGTTCGTGCATCCCAAGGCCGTGCCACAGCTGCGCGACGCCGAGGCCGTGATGGCGTCCATCCGGCGGCGGCCTGGCACGCGCTATGCGGCCCTGGTGCCCAACGACAAGGGGGCCTCCCGCGCGGTGGACGCCGGGGTGGACGTGATCCACACGGTGGTCTCGGCCAGCGAGAGTCACAACCTGGCCAACGTGAACATGACGATCGCCGAGTCGATCGACAAGCTGGGGGCAGTGGCGCGGATCGCGCATCGCGCCGGAGTGCGGGTGCAGTGCGGCATCTCGACCTCGTTCGGCTGTCCGTTCGAGGGCGAAGTGCCACTCGAGCAGCTGGAGAGGGTCGTGACGCGTCTCGTGGATCTCGGCGCTCGCGGCATCGGCCTGGCCGACACCACCGGCATGGCCAACCCGCGACAGGTGGCCACGGTGCTCGAGCGCCTGATGCCACGTTTCCGCGGCGTCGAATGGACCCTGCACACGCACGACACCCGGGCCATGGCCATCCCCAACGTCCTGGCGGCGCTCGCGTGCGGCGTGACGAACCTGGACGCCTCCATCGGAGGCCTCGGCGGCTGTCCCTTCGCGCCCGGCGCCTCCGGTAACGTCTGCACGGAGGACCTCGTGCACTGCCTGCACGCGATGGGCGTCGCCACCGGCATCGACCTCGACCGCCTGGTCGCGGTCGCCCGCCGGGTCGAGCAGATCGTCGGCCGCGCGCTGCCCGGCCAGATCATCAAGGCGGGGCCGTCGACGCGCCGCTATCCGGTGCCGGATGCGGTGGCCGGCCGGCTGAAAGCCTCGTGACCAAGAAGGCCCAGCGGATGCTGGCGGTGATGGACCGGGCGACGACCTTGTGGCGCATTCCCAACGTCGGGCGCGCCAAGGGACGCGTGATCCGCCGGCTCATCGACCGCCACCGACCCACGCGCGCCGTCGAGATCGGCTCGCTGCTCGGCTACTCGGCCATCCTCATCGCCGGCGCGCTGCCCCCGGCCGGACGCCTCCTCTGCATCGAGTCGAACGACTACCTGGCGAAGTTCGTCAAGAGCAACGTGGAGGCCGCCGGGCTGGGCCGCAAGGTGCGCGTGGTGGTCGGTGACGCCCTGCGCGCCATTCCCCTGCTGCCGGGTCGCTTCGACTTCGTGCTCATCGACGCGCAGAAGGAGGACTACCTCGACTACCTGCGCCAGCTCGAGCCCAAGCTGGCTGCGGGCGCAGTCGTGGTCGCCGACAACACCGGCGTCTTCCGCAAGGACGTCATGCCGTATCTCCAGTATGTGCGCTACCCGCACGGTGCCTGGCAGTCGCGCGAGTACGACTTCGGCGACGACACCATGGAAGTGAGCGTGCGGAGATAGCGGGCGTCGCGCCCCGCGAGGAATCCCATCGTATGAAGCTGGCCACGTTTCTCTCCCCGGGCGGTGATCTGACGGCGGGGATCGACCTGGCGCGTCGGGCCGAGGCGCTCGGCTACGACAGCGTGTGGGTCACGCATGGACTGGGCCGCGACTCGTTCCTGGTCCTGGCGGCCTACGGCGCGGCGACCACGCGGATCGGCCTCGGCAACGGCGTCGTCCCGATCTACCCGCGCCACCCGGTCGCGATGGCCCAGGCCGCGCTCACACTCAACGAGATGACGGCCGGTCGCTTCCGGCTCGGGATCGGCGTGAGCCACCGCGCCTCCATGGAGGCGATGCTGGGACTGACGATCGTCGAGCCGCTGGCGGTCATCCGCGAGTACGTCGCCGTGCTCCGCGGCGCGCTCGGGACGGGCGTCGCCTTCGAGGGCAAGCACTACCGCGTGCACTGGAGCCTGGCGCTGCCGACGCGGCCGCCGGCGACGCCGGTCTACCTGGCCGCGCTCGGTCCGAAGATGTGCGAGCTGGCCGGCGAGATCGCCGACGGCGCGATCCTGTGGCTCTGCCCGCCCGACTACGTTCGCAACGTGGC
>JBKOZA010000028.1:0-1015 GCA_046725675.1 Candidatus Methylomirabilota bacterium | reverse complement strand
TGGGTCGTCTGCAACGCAGCCGGGGGCTCAGTATCGACCGGAATCGAGACACGGGCGGGACTGGTCATGACCCTCTCCTTTCCGGGACAGGACCGAACCCTGAAAGCGTGTCGGTGATTCTACTCCCGAGGCCGGGCATGCAACAGCGGCACCCGGGTCATCAGTCACGCACGACCAGCTCCGCGACCGGGACTCCCGACCGGAACTTCTTGACCAGCTCGTCGGGGTCGTACTCCACGCCGATCGGGTTTCGGTCGAAGGCCGGGGAGCGCATCCAGGCGAGACCCTCTTCGGCCGTGGCGAAATTGTCGATCTGGAGCTCGACGCGGTTGCCGTCGGGGTCCCGGTAGTACATCGAGGTCGTCGGGCCGTGGTTGACGCAGAAGAAGGGACGGATGGCGCCGTCCCGCAGGCGCGCGTAGTTGTCGAGGAACTCGCCCATCGAGCCGAAGGTGAAGGAGACGTGGTGCAGCCCCGGTTGCTCGACGGGCTTGGGACCGAGCTCACCGCCCGCCTCCGGATGGCGCTGGGCCAGGGGACCGAAGTCGACGAACGCCACCCGGTGGTGCTCGTCGTCGTAGGTCACGAAGCACAGGTGCGGGTTCTCCCAGACGACGTGACCGCCGAGGACGGTCGCGTACCAGTCTCGCATCTCGGCGAGCCGGTTGGTCTGGAAGACGACGTGCGCGAGCTTGCTGGGTGGCATGAGCACCTCCTTCTTCACGAGCCGCACTGCGGATGCTACGGTAGCCCCGTCGGGGGTGCAACCGATGAACATCCTCCTGCTCTCGATGCCCGACTCGTTCGAGCACATGCCGACCGTCGGGATCCGGATGCCCAACGGCGCGCTGACCTCGCTGGCCGGCAACGTGGATCCGCACCATCGCGTGGCGGTCGCCGACCTGATCCTGGCCCAGCGCGCGGTCCGGGCGACGGTCGAGCGCCTCGTGCACGAGACGCGGCCGGATCTCGTCGGCCTGTCGGTCATGACCTTCCAGCGCAGGACGGCGCTGCG
>JBKOZA010000027.1:0-1116 GCA_046725675.1 Candidatus Methylomirabilota bacterium | reverse complement strand
GACTCGAACGACCCGTAGGACGGGTTGGCGAGCATGATCCACTCCCGACCCCAGCGATCCATGTTGTCCTCGAAGACCTTGAGCCGCTCGGCCTCCGTGCCCCGGTACTCGTCGACAAAGTCGCCGAAGTTGTCGCCGAGGTTGAGCAGGACGCGGTAACTCTTGGCCACGTGGGCCCGCCGCGTGCCCTTGACCGAGGTCCAGTCCGGCTGTTCGCGCGTCATCAACACCGTGTCGACCTTGTCGTCGAGGGGGAAGCCGAGCTTCTCGAGGTTCTTGCGCGTGGCCGGCTCCTCCTCGGCGGTGCGGTTGGAGATGTAGAACACCTTCACCCCGCGCCCCGCCGCGTACTTCGCGAACTCGGCCGCGCCGGGGATCGCCAGCGACGTGGCCGTGTTGACGTAGGCGTTCCAGGTCTTGGGATCGAAGGTCGTGTCCTTCAGCGTCATCCACGCCTGGTAGCCGGAGTTGTCGAGGATCGTCTCGTCGATGTCGAGGATCACCGCCGGCGGCAGCGACTGGTACCCCGTCGTCTGCTCCCGGGGGGCGGCCGTCCAGCTCGGATCGGCCAACGCCTGGTCGAGGCGCAACCGCGCCAGCGCGAAGGCGCTGAGTGCCGAGGCCTTGTACTCGACCGAGCGCTGCATCCACAGGACGGCGTTGAGCAGGTCGTTGGCGGGAGCCTCCTGGGCCACCGTCGGCGCCGCCCAGGCCAGCGCTAGGACCAAGAGGAGCGCGGCCAGCGAGCAGCCCCGGGCGCGGGTGCGGATTTCAGCGATCATGCGGGACCTCCTCTCAACGCCGCGAGCGCCGGCGCCAGGTCCTCGTAGCGCTCGACGATGGTGCCGCCGCTCTCGCGGATGAAGTACTCGACCTGAAGGTTCACCGTGCTGCCCTCGTTGTCTCCGCTCACCCGGAAGTCGCCGCGGTAGCCGACGATCAGCTTGCCGCGCGCGAAGGCGTAGCCGATCTCGGCGGCGGTACCGCTGTCGACGTCGACGCCGTCGAGCACGGCGACCACGGCGCCCGCCGCGTCGATCGCCGCCCGGTTGGCGTCGCCGATCTCGCGGTTGAGCGTCCGCCACGCCTGCCGCCGGGCCGGGCCGTCGGGCAGCG
>JBKOZA010000026.1:0-4227 GCA_046725675.1 Candidatus Methylomirabilota bacterium | reverse complement strand
TCCGGTTGCTCCATCGAACGCCATGCGACGTCTGGCCGTCGTCGTTTTCCTGCTGGTCGCTGCCGCCGGCCTCCTCGTCGCGCTCGGCGTCTTCCGTGTGAGGGTGGAGCGCGGGGACTGGGCGAGCGCGTCGCCGTTCTGGCGCGAGGAGCCCGGACACGCCCAGCTGCCCGGCGCGCTGGGGATCTGGGTCGACCTGGCCCGGGTCGTCAAGCCGGCTGTCGTCAACGTGAGCACGACCCAGCGGACGCCGCCCCGTGGCGGCCCCGACGACTTCTTCCGGCGGTTCTTCGGTGACCCCGAGCCGGGCCCGCGCGGGCGTCACAGCCTCGGGTCGGGCTTCATCGTCTCCGCCGACGGCTACATCGTGACCAACGTGCACGTCGTCCGGGGCGCGAGCGAGATCGTCGTGCGACTGGCTGACCACAGCGAGCACCGCGCCTCGCTCGTCGGTGGGGATCCCCGGACCGACATCGCCCTGCTGAAGATCGACGCCGGCGGGCTGCCAGCGCTCCCGTTCGGCGACTCCGACCGGCTGCAGGTCGGCGAGCCGGTGATGGCGATCGGCAATCCGTTCGGGCTCGAGCAGAGCGTGACGACGGGCATCGTGAGCGCCAAGGAGCGGTTCATCGGCGCCGGCCCCTATGACGACTTCATCCAGACCGACGCCTCGATCAACCCCGGCAATTCCGGCGGACCCCTGGTGGACAGCCGCGGGGCACTGATCGGGATCAACACGGCGATCTTCTCGCAGACCGGGGGCTCGGTCGGCATCGGGTTCGCGATCCCGGTGAACATCGCCAAGGACGTCTTGCCCCAGCTGCGCGTCAGCGGCAAGGTCGTCCGCGGGTACCTCGGCGTGGCGGTGATGCCGGTGTCGCCCGAGGTGCAGCGTGCGCTCAAGCTGCCGGCGGCGCGCGGGGCCCTGGTGGCCGAGGTGGTTCCGCGCTCGCCCGCGGCCAGCGCCGGCCTCACCCAGGGCGACGTGATCACGAGCCTCCAGGACGTCAAAATCCAGAGCCCGACCGAGCTGACACGGCGCGTGGCCGGCACGCCACCCGGCACGCCGGTGAGGCTGCAGGTCGCACGCAAGGACGGCGAGCACACGATGTCAGTGGCCCTTGGCCGTCTGCGCGACGAGCCGACGTCGGAAGACCGCTGACGGCCCCGGGGCGGTCGGCGGTCGCGGCGTCGTCGCCGCGCGTGGGGGCCGTCGGGGGCAGGGTCACCGCGGGGAATCACGCGCCCGTCGGCGGTGCTAGAATCCGAGCGGCATGAGCGAATCCGATCCCGGTCGCCGACAGGTTCAGGGCGACGTCGCCGCGCTGGCCGGCACGATCGAGCGCGCGGCGGGCGACCTGGCGCTCGCCGAAGAACCGTCCAACTTCGCCAGAGCGCTGGAGGCCCCGGCTCCGCGTGACTGATCTCACGCTCACCGCGCTGGCGGCGGCGATCGCCGAGCGCAAGATCTCCTCGATCGAGGCCGTGCGCGCCTGCCTGGACCGCATCGCCCGGCTCGATGGGCGTCTGCGCGCGTTCATCACGCTCGACGCCGAGGGCGCGCTGGCCCGGGCCCGCACCCTGGACGCCGACCTGGCGGTCGGTCGCCGGTGGGGACCGCTGCACGGGGTGCCGCTGGCGTACAAGGATCTCTGCCGGGTGGGCGCGCTGCCGACCTCGTGCGGGACCAAGACCGCCGAGTACTTCACGAGCGAGATCGAATGCACCGCAGTGGCACGCCTGACCGCCGCCGGGGCCGTCACCCTGGGCAAGCTGAACATGACCGAGCTGGCCCTCGGGCCCTTCGGCGACAACCCCCACCACGGCAACGTCGACAACCCGTGGAAGGCCGGCCACGTCGCCGGCGGCTCGTCGAGCGGCTCGGCAGCCGCGGTCGCCGCCGGGCTGACCCACGGCGCTCTCGGCTCCGACACCGGAGGCTCCATCCGCCTTCCTGCCGCCTGCTGCGGCATCGTCGGCGTCAAGCCGACGTACGGTCGGGTGAGCCGGGCCGGGGCCATGGCCCTGTCGTGGTCTCTCGATCACCTCGGACCGATGACACGCACCGTGCGCGACGCGGCGCTCATGCTCGAGATCGTCGCCGGCCACGATCGGCACGACGCCACCTCGAGCCTTCGTCCCGTCGGCGCGCTGGTGGCGGCGCTCGACCGGTCACCGGCGGGGCTGCGGGTGGCGCTGCCCGAGAACTACTACTTCGACGGCGTCGCGCCGGAGGTGCGGGCGGCGGTGGAGCAGGCCGCCGGCGTCCTGGCCGCGCTGGGCGCCCGCGTGCAGACGCTGCGGCTGCCGGATCCGGCCATCCTCAACGACGTCGCCAACGTGCTGGCCCGCTCCGAGAGCGCGGCCATCCACGCGCGCATCGTGCGCGACCGGCCGCACGAGCTGGGCGCCGCCGTCCGCAGCCGGCTCGAGGTCGGCTTGCACATCTCGGCCCACGACTACCTGCAGGCCGGCCGCCTGCGCGCGCGCCTGACCCGCGAGTTCGTGGCCGAGGTGTTCGCAGAAACGGACGTGGTGCTGGCGCCGGCCATCCCGGAGCCCCCGCCCGCCCTCGACGACGTCAGCACCGGCCCCGTGGACGAGATCGTCCGTCGCATGGGGCGTTTCTCCCGGCTCACGCGCCCGTTCAACGCGCTGGGGCTGCCGGTCGTTGCGCTGCCCTGTGGAGCCGTCGCCGACGGCCGCCCGCTCGGCCTGCAGATCGTCGGGCGGCCGTTCGACGAGGCCACCGTGCTGTGTCTCGCCCACGCCTACGAGCAGGCGACTGACTGGCACCGGCGTCGGCCGTGACGGGGAACCGCCGACGGTGACCGAGAGGGAGTCGAGGCCGCCTCGCGCCTGGCACGTGTTCGCGACGTACCTGGCCGCGGTGGCGGCGATCCTCGCGACGACCGGGATCGCCATCGAGGCGCTGCGCGCGGCCTATCCCGACGTGCCGGAGCTGGCGCTGATGCGCACGCTGCCCGGTCTGCTGGCCGGCAGCCTGGCCGCCTCCTCGGGATTGCTGCTGACGCTCCTGCTGGTCGTGCGTCCGTTCGAGGCGGCTCGCTTCCGACTGCTGCCGGGGTGGGAGACGGGCACGACGCTGGCCGTCATGGCGCTCGGGTTGCTGGCGCTCGGGCAGGCGCTCGATTCGACGACGGTGCTGCTGGGGGTCAGCGATCGCGGTGCGCTGGCGTTGATCCGCCAGGTGCTGGAGCAGACGCGCGGCCCCGACCTGTTCGGTGCGGTCCTCGTGCTGGGGCTGGGAGCGGGCGCGGCCGAGGAGATCTTCTTCCGCGGCTACATGCAGGCGCGCCTGCGCGAGCACTGGTCGCCACCGGCCGCGGTGCTGGCCAGCAGCTCGGCCTTCGCCATCCTGCACGTCGACGTGTCCTTCGTGCACATGGCGCTGGCCCTCGCGCTCGGCGTGTACCTCGGCTACGTGGCCGAGCTGTCCGGCAGCACGCTGCCCGCGATCGTCTGCCACGTCGTGAACAACGTGGTGTACACGCTGCAGACGGCGCTGGGCTTCGTGGTGCTCGGACGCGACGCCAACGTCCAGGCCGCGGTCGCCAGCGCGGCGATCTTCGTGGCCTGCGTGGTGTGGCTCCGGCGCTCGGCGCCTCGGCCGACGCCGGCCTGAGCCGTGGGAGGCCTTGACGGCGCCCGTGTGAGCGACGTCAGCCGCCTCGCCGCGCTCTTTGCCGAGGCCGAACGGCCCGTGGCCTTCACGGGCGCCGGGGTGAGCACCGAGTGCGGCATTCCCGACTTCCGCAGCCCGGGGGGAGTGTGGGCGCGCTTCGACTCCCGCGAGTTCACCTACCAGAACTTCATCGGCAGCCGCGAGGGCCGGCGTCGCTACTGGGCGCTGGGGCGCGTGACGTATCCGGTCATCCGGGCGGCGACGCCGGGCGCCGTGCATCGGGCCCTCGCCGAGCTGCACCGGCGAGGTCGACTGGACTGCTGCATCACGCAGAACGTCGACGACCTGCACCAGCGGGCGGGACTGCCGCCCGGCGCCGTGATCGAGCTGCACGGCAACGCGACGCGCGCCCGCTGTCTGGGTTGTGGGCTCGGCTTGAGCCGCGACGAGCTGCACGCGCGGCTCGAGGCCGGCGCCGACATTCCCGACTGCCCCGGCTGCGGGGGAGTCGTGAAGCCTCACACGATCCTGTTCGGCGAGGCGATGCCGCGGGCGGCGATGGACGAGGCCGAGCGCAGAGC